>JAISLO010000175.1 GCA_031290815.1 Synergistaceae bacterium
GTTACATATACAAGAGTGGCTTTCCATAGTAGAAAAAAGCCTATTTTTCGGTCAGCATCGCTTTTGGCCCCCTTCTTGATTAAGTTTTTGGTTTTGGTATAATTGTTTTGCGGGGGTTCCCGCCGCCGTTTAACCTCCTTTTCGGGCGGCGTGTTTCGGATTCGGTTTGTTTGGATTTCGGAAAACACCCCTCACCGATGGGAGGAAAATGGGGGTGTTTGCGGAGCATTTCTCCGAAAAAACTTTGTGATTTTTTTGAACCTTCCCGTGCCGCGATTTTGCACCCGTCCGCGAGGGCGGTTCGGCAGCAGATTGCGGTCTTTCGTGCGTGTTTCATTTTGGCTATGCTACCTTCGGGTTTGTAAGGGGTTCTGTGTTGATCCGCCTGTGCCGCAAGCGTCAGACCGCAGGTCTTTGTACGGTTCGGGAACCGTCCTCTACAGCATAGCTCATTTGGTCTATCTTTCAATCGGAGGTGCTAAAACATGAGCAATGACGTCATAGGGCTCGAAGTCTTTGCGGAACGCATGAAGGCTCCGGGATCTAAAACGGTCGTTTTTACAGGAGCCGGCATGAGTACGGACTCCGGACTGCCGGACTTCCGCTCCAAGGGCGGGGTATGGAGCAAGGTGGACCCAATGGAGCTCGCCACGGCCACGGCAATGCGGAGTAACTACGACATGTTTCACGAGTTCTACTCCCAACGCATCAAACGGATGAAGGAAGCCGCTCCCAACGAGGGACACAAAATACTCGCCGACTGGGAGTCCATGGGCTTGGTAAGCTGCATAATCACCCAGAACATCGACGGCCTTCACGAGGAAGCGGGATCAAAGACGATATATGAGCTGCACGGCTCCGTGGGCAAGGTTCGGTGCATGGAGTGCGGGGGCGCGGCCACTCAGGCGGACTTCATTGCCCGGACGCCGTGCGCGCGGTGCGGGGGCAGGCTTCGGCCCGGCGTTGTCCTCTTCGAGGAGGGACTTCCCTCCGACGCGCTGGACATGTCCTGGCAGGTCTCCGAGGAATCGAGCGTATTCATCGTCCTGGGCTCATCCCTGCAGGTGTCCCCGGCAAACCAGATGCCAGTGATAGCAAAGCGCGCGGGCGCTCTGCTGGCTATATGCAACCGCGACATCACCCAGATGGATTATATGGCCGATTACAGGACAAGCGAAGGGATAATCGACTTCTTGAGAGCGCTCGATTCAAAAATAAAATAGTTCATATTACTGCTTTTTGTATTACTTGGTCTATGCGTATTGAACATTATCTCGTGGTCCGGTTTTCCGGGCCGGTAACGTTGTATTCGCCCTCCTCGAAACCCTGATATTAAACATTTCAGTTCCAGAGAAAGATTATGAAGGTTTAGGAAAACTTGACAATTAGTCCGTATAAGCTGATAATATCAGCAATATTTTTCGGGAGGTTGCTTCTTAAAATGAATAAATATCGAGCGGATGTTACTGTCCTTCCAAAAGAAGGGGTGCTGGATATCCAGGGCAAAGCCGTGGAACGAACTCTGCGGTCGCACGGATATGATGCGGTGAGCGGGGTTCGGGTCGGCAGGTTCATCCGGTTCGATGTAGAGGCGTTGGATGAGTCCGCCGCCGGCGATGTCGTGCGTTCGGCCGCCGATGATCTTCTTGCGAACGATCTCATAGAGTCATACTCGTTCACCCTGGAGACGCTGCGGTGAGAACGGCGATAGTGGTGTTTCCTGGCAGCAACTGTGACATGGATGCGCGCGAAGCGGTCCTCGACATGGGGCTAGGCCCGGTCGATATGGTCTGGCATAACGAAGAGACCTTCCCCGAACCGCCTGATCTCGTAATCCTTCCAGGAGGCTTTTCATACGGAGATTACCTTCGAAGCGGGGCTCTCGCCGCAAGGACAAACATTATGAAGGCGGTGAGAGAGCACGCGATGTCCGGCTGCCTTATACTGGGGATATGCAACGGGTTTCAGATTCTGACCGAGGCGAGGCTGCTGCCCGGCGCGCTGCTTCCAAACGCGAACCTGCGTTTCATCTGCAGCCCGTGCCATCTCCGCGTCGAGCGCAACAACACGCCTTTTACCAGGTCATTTCCCGACCGGCAGATAGTCCAGTTCCCCATAGCTCACCATGAAGGGCTTTATTTTCTGCCGCCTGAAGAATTGGAAGAGCTGGAGGAGCGGCATCAGGTCGTGTTCAGATATGCGGACCCCGTAACCCGCGAAGCGGGCGCAGAATACTCGCCGAACGGGGCGTTAAACGGAATAGCAGGAATAATCAGCCGAGAGGGCAACGTCCTCGGCCTCATGCCCCATCCGGAGCGGGCCACGCTTAAAAGCCTGATCCGCGGCACTGACGGCAGGGGATTGTGGCAGTCCCTCGGAGAACACTTCGGAGTTTTCAATGTCATTGGCGTCAGAGAGGCCGTCAGATGAATTACAGGGACGCCGGCCTTTCGGATGGAGAATACGAGCGCATAAAAAATATATTGGGCAGGGAACCGAACGATCTCGAGACCGCCCTCATCGGAGTTATGTGGTCTGAACATTGCAGCTACAAGTCCACGCGAAGGCTCCTCTCCCAATTCCCCCAGAGCGGACCGGCTATGGTTCAGGGACCGGGTGAAAACGCGGGAGTCGTGGCCTGCGGCGGCGGCTGGGGATTGGCCTTCAAGGTCGAGAGCCACAACCACCCATCCGCGGTCGCGCCATATCAGGGAGCCGCAACCGGAGTCGGCGGCATAATCCGAGACATACTGGCAATGGGCGCCAGGCCGGCCGCCTCCTTGGACGGGCTCTTCCTCGGCAGCCCGGATTCCGTCAAGTCGGCGAACCTCGCGGAGGGGATAGTCGAGGGAATCGCAGGGTACGGCAACGCCGTCGGAGTGCCGACCATCGGCGGCAAGACGTTCTACGATCCCTGCTTCGAGGACAACCCCCTCGTCAACGCTTTCAGCTGCGGACTGGTCAGGCTGGACTCCATAGTGAGCTCAAGGACGGCGCGTCCGGGAGACATTGCGGTGCTCCTGGGCTCGAAGACCGGTCGCGACGGCATTGCCGGAGCGTCCTTCGCGTCGAGGGAGCTCGACGAGGACAGCAGGGAGAGCCGGCCGCAGATTCAAATAGGAGACCCGTTCGAGGAGAAGCTGCTCATCGAATGCTGCCTCGAACTAAAGGAGAAGGGGCTCATCGCCTCGATGCAGGATATGGGGGCGGCAGGGATCCTGTCGTCGTCGAGCGAAATAGCTCACAAGAGCGGGGTCGGGATAGAAATATTCTGCGAGCGTATCCCCCTGCGCGAGCGGATGGAGCTGTGGGAAATATTCCTTTCCGAATCACAGGAGCGAATGCTGCTCATAGTCGTTCCGGAGAAGTTGGATGACGTCATGGCCATGGCTGACCATTACGGACTCGAATGCGCCGATGTCGGAGCCATAATCGAGGGAGACCGCTACATAGTCGTGAATCGGAGCGTGACAGTCGCCGACCTGCCCGTCTCTATTCTGGGCGACGTGCCAACGATAGACTGGCCGTCCCTGAAGCCGCGTGACGCGGATGAGAGGCGGAATCAGCCGCCGGACATGAAAAGCGCCGACCTGGCCGGAGATCTTTTGAAGCTGCTCGGATCCCCCAACGGACGGGAGCGCAGGGAGATCTGGGAGCAGTACGATTGTCAGGTGCAGCTGCGAGCCGCAGAGGAACCTGGGTGCCCAGTTTCTGCAATGCGCCTCCCGGACACGGACGGGCTCCTGCTATTTTCCATGGAGGGAGAACCTTGGAAGTGCCGGACCGACCCGTTCAACGGGGCGGCGGAGACCATGGCTCAGTCGCTTCGAGTACTCGAGCTCTCGGGAGCGGAACCGCTCGGGATGACGAACTGCCTCAACTTTCCGTCTCCTGAAAACCCTGAGAACTTTTATGAACTCTCGGAATGCGTCAGGGGCATTTCCGCGGTGTGCGCGGACATGAGCTGTCCGGTCGTGTCCGGCAACGTCAGCCTGTACAACGAGACATCCAGGGGCGGAATATATCCGGCCCCGCTGATCGTCACAGCCGGGCTCGTACCGCACCGTGAGTTTTACGTCTCGTGTGCCGGAGCCAGGGAGGGAGACGTTGTCTGCCTGGTAGGACCGCCGGAGGGATCGCTCGGGGCGAGCCGATGGCAGATGCTTTGCCGCGGCGGGGCCGCCACTGGTCCGCGGGGGGCGACGTGGATATATGACTCGGAAATGGAGATGGCTTTCTCGGAGAGGGCAATAGCGACTTCTCGAAAGGCCTATGTGCGGAGCGGCAGGGTGATTGCCGGCGGAGGGCTCGCCGCAGCCCTGGCAAAGTCGGCAATTGCTGACGACATTGGAATTGAGATAGATTTGGGAGAATTTGGAGATCGGGACCTGACGGGGTTTCTTTTCAGCGAGGGCGGCCCTCGCGCCGTCTACTTCATTCAAGCCGACGGTCTCGATAAATTTTTCTCGATATGGGATGGATATCCAGCGGTCAGGCTGGGCGTTGTCCGCGGCGATTCGCTGAAGGCGGGCGGCGCGTTCGACCTGCCCATACAGGATCTGCGGCGTGCCTTCAAAGATGGCAGACGCCTGCTGAGAAGCTGATTCCAAGAGAAGGCGGATTTATTATTATGTGCGGTGTTTTTGGCGTTTACAGCGGAAATGATTACGTGGCGGAGGAGATTTATCTCGGGCTCGCTGCTCTGCAGCATCGCGGACAGGAATCCGCCGGAGTCGCGTGGATAGACGAAGACAGGCGAATAAACGTCGTCAAGGGGATGGGCCTGCTCCACGAGGCCCTCGACCAGAGCCTGCTGTCAAAGTTGACCGCCAAGGCGGGTATCGGGCACGTGCGTTATTCGACCGCAGGCGGTTCTCACGAGCAGAACGCTCAGCCAATCGGGGCGAACTACGCGCAGGGGCCTGTGGCGATCGCGCACAACGGCAACCTGACCAACTTCAAGGAACTGCGCGAAGTATTGGAGAACAGGGGGGCCATATTCCAGTCGACGAGCGATACGGAGGTCATACTCCAGATGCTCGCCCACCAACCCAAGAGGCGTCCGCTGGAAGCGTTGTGCCGAGCGCTGACCGGAGTGAGCGGCGCTTACAGCCTCGTGGTCCTGATCGAGGACGGGCTTGTGGCCGCTCGCGACCCGTGGGGGTTCAGGCCCCTTTCACTGGGCAGGAAGGGCAGTAATTACTACGTCGCCTCCGAGAGCTGCGCGTTCAATCTCCTTGGGGTTTCGTTCCTCAGGGACATAGAGCCCGGAGAGGTGCTCCTGATAAATGAACGTGGACTCTCATCGTACAAAATACCCTCTGTGACAAAGGAGGCGCGTCTCTGTTCGTTCGAGTTCGTCTACCTTGCGCGTCCCGACAGCGTTATAGAGGGGATATCGGTGTACAGGGCGCGCCGTGAGATGGGACGCAGGCTGGCCAGAAGCAACGGCGGCGAGCGCTGTCTTTCGAGCGCCAGCGCAAATGACGCCGATTTCGTCGCGTCGATGCCTGACAGCGGGACAACGGCCGCGCTGGGCTATGCCGAAGAGTCGAGGCTTCCCTACGAATCCGCGGTCGTACGCAACAGATATGTGGGCCGTACGTTCATCCAGCCGACGCAGAGGGTCAGGGAGCTCGGAGTCAGAATAAAGCTGAACCCAAGCCCGGATCTCTTTCGCGACCGCAGCGCAATCCTGGTCGACGACTCCATAGTGAGAGGAACCACCGCAGGATTGGTCGTCTCGATGATACGTGAATGCCAAACGAAGGCAATTCACCTGCGAATATCGTCCCCGCCCATTCGTTATCCGTGTTTCTACGGCATCGACACTCCTTCGAGGGGAGACCTGACCGCCGCAAAACACACGGTCGCCGAGATAGCGGAGTCCGTCGGCGCCGATTCCCTCTGTTTTCTGAGCAAGGAAGATATGATCGAGTCCATCGGCCTGCCGCGCGAAAGGCTCTGCACGGCCTGTTTCGACGGGAATTATCTGGAGGAGCGAGTCGAGTCGGAGTCACGGCGCGCCTGTGAGAGAATCTTCGATTAGGTGAAGGAGTCGTGACGTTGACGCCCGATTGAAATCGAATCGTATTGATTTTTATGCCGAGGTGGTTCTTGTGAGCAGAGCATTTGTAAAGGAGGACGACGAAGAACTTTCTGGATTTCGCTACGATGAAATTCACAATAAAAAGACGCTCGAGTGGCTGCGCATCCAGGAGAAAAAACTGGATTTCCTGCTGAACGATCCCAAGGGCTCGGCAATAGGCACCGCAAAGCGGGACAAATGGATAATGGAGATCGAAACAGCCATAGCGGCCGCCAAAGAGGAGTTGGGCTTGTAAACATCGAAACACTTAAGATATTAATCCTCCTTAAATATCTTGCGCGTGATGATTTCAACGCATACCATGCAAGAGATTAGCGGAGGATTAATATCAAAATGTTTCCATAAGTCATTGCAAATCCCATGTATAACAAATCGGATTTTTGGATTACACCGTCCTCATGACCTCGAAGTATGCCTTGGGATGAGCGCACGCGGGGCACTTTTCCGGCGCGCTGGTTCCTTCGTGAACATACCCGCAGTTGCGGCATCGCCACATAACGCTCGTGTCCTTCTTGAAGACGCTCCCCTTTTCAATGTTGTCCGCGAAAGCCAGGTAGCGCTCCTCGTGATACTTCTCAGCCACGGCAATTCTCCTCATGACCTCCGCGATCTCCGTAAACCCCTCGGCTTCCGCGGTATCGGCAAACTCTGGATACATCTCAGTCCACTCGTGATGCTCGCCGGCCGCCGCATCCCTTAGATTCGAAACCGTATCGCGCTCCGGCCCGGCCGGGAGGGCAACCGTTATTTCGACGTCCCCCGGCCCATCCATGAAGCGGAACAATCTCTTGGCGTGTTCCTTTTCCTGATCGGCGGTCTCCAGAAATGAAGCCTCTATCTGCTTGAAACCTTCTTTGTTCGCCACGCTTGCGTAGAAAGTGTAACGGTTGCGAGCCGCGGACTCTCCGGCAAACGCCTTCATGAGGTTGACCTGAGTTTTCGTTCCCTTGACGCTCTTCAATGCAAATTCCCCCCTATACTTTTGAGATAACCATACGCTTGACTATGCTCAAATGGTTTCGCCCTCCCCGGGCTCGAACTCATATCTTGACGAGGATGAGTGAAATGATCATGAAAAGCGCCGTCATGACTACCGTTATCTTCGTCATCGACGTCATCCTCTGCCAGGATCCGGATGTATCCATCTGTGTGCCTCCGCCGCCAAAGCTCCCAGAAAAGCCGCCGCTCTTACGGTGCTGCAGCAGTATGACAGCCATCAGGCCAACACAGAGAATCACAAACAGAATAGAGATAAAAATTTTCACAGCCTATACCCCCCTAAAAAACTTTCCGCTCTCATCTGATTATATCTCATTCAATGCAGACAGAGCATGATATTTTAGCACGGACGCCATCATTTTAGCTACTCCTGTCATCGCTGCCGCACGGTGGGAGATCCTTGACTTGATGTCTGGGCCGAGATCTCCAAATGTCGTATCATACCCGCTTGGGATGAACACAGGGTCATAGCCGAAACCGCTTTTTCCCCTCAACTCATCTGCGATATTCCCCCAACAACGTCCTTCAGACGCAAAGTAATCCCTCCCCTTCCCTGTCTCGGCGGGGAACGCTATCACAATGCTCGCCGCAAAACACGCCCTCCTGTCCGTCACTCCATCCAGCTCGGCAAGAAGCCAATTTATCCTGTCCTCGTCGCCTCCCGAGGCAATCCGCGCCGACCTGATTCCGGGAGCCCAGCTCAGGTGGCGAACCTCGAGCCCGCTGTCGTCGGCAATTGCTGGAATACCTGCGGCACGAGCCCATGCGCGGGCTTTTATCAGGGCGTTCTCCTCATACGTCCGGCCTGATTCCTGTACATCCTCCAGGCCAGGGCAGTTTGAAAGCTCGTCCGGCAATACCAATGCGACGTCACCGCCGCAGAGCTCCTCCAACGAGGCGAAAAAGGCCCTGAACTCCCCGTGCTTATGTCTATTTGTGCTTGCAAGGACTATTCTCGTCTCAATATCCTCCGCCGTCTCTTCGGTTTAGCAATTCAAAACTTATTTCCTCCTGGACGTTCAACTAGACCTGCCAGACCTGCCGCCCAGGCCCCATGGCATCGTCAGGTCGATCGGCGTCTTGTCCAGCACTTCCTTCCCTTCGACGTAAAACTTTATCTTTGACACCGGAGTGAAGTTGTCGGCCATGGTCTTGACCAGGCCCGTCAGAAGCACCCTCGATTTTTCCGCTCCAAGTGTCTTGAGCGATTCGAGGAAACTCCTGTTCATGTTCAGGTAGAGCCATTCGCCGCTCAAAAAGATATTCAGGTTTGAAGCGGCCGGGTCCAGCATCTTGCCCTCTTTCACCGCGTCCATATAGGAGGAGAGCGCCTGTTTTACCGCATCTTCCCTGAGACTTCCGACGCACTGTATTGGCCTCGTCACGAACCTGTCTCCCTCCGGCACCGATATCATTACCGTCACGTAGCCGCTATCCTTTGTGTCGTCGGACCTGGCGTGACTGATGACGGTCGCGGCCTCCTCCGGGGTTGTGGCAAGGTTTTGCGGGGTTTTTCGCCCTTCCCTGTCATCCAGCCATTTGAAGGCGAACGACGTCAAGCCATAACCGGCGGCGAAGAAGATCACTATGAGCGAAGACCAAGCCAGAAGCCTGAATAAAAGAGGCGCTTTTCTCCTCTTTTCATAATCATAATCATCGTATTCGTCCTCTTCAACATCATCCCATTCCTCGTGTTCGCGCATCGCGCGTTTTTCCCTCGGAAGAGGCTCGTCTTCGTTGCTCTTCCACTTTCTCGTCATGTCGGAGCGCCTCATCTGCTCCCCCCCTCTCCAGATCCGCTCTTTAGGTAGTTTGCTATTCCTATCGCGAGTGAATTCATCATTTTCTTTCTGTATGCCTGAGAGTTCAGCTGTTTTGCGTCCCCTGCCTCGGTGATGTAGCCCATTTCAATCAACAGAGACGGCATTCCAGCCCCTCTCAGGACGAAGAACGGCGCCTGCAATACCTTGCGTATCGAAAAGCCGTCCTTCCGCATCCTCTCATACAAATACTCAGCCAGCGTCGTGCTTTGAATGATCTTGTCATTCTGCTGCATCTCCCCGAGGATCTGGAGGAGAAGCCGAGTCCTCCTGTCGGCCGCTTCGTTGATCTCGGCCGCGCTCTGCGCGTCTCCGCTCAACTCTCTGTTCTCTATGATGGCCAGGTTCAGCGCGTCTTTGTCGGTGGTCTCAGCCATCAAGTACAACTCGGTTCCGGATGCGTGCTTTCCCTTGGGCAACGCGTTGCAGTGCAGGCTGATGAATATGTCGGCGTTGTTGTTGTTTGCGAACGCGGTGCGCTCAGCCAGCTTTAAATACCTGTCGTCCGTCCTCGTCATCTTGACGTCGAACCCCATTTTTTTGAGGATCTCGGAGAGCTCGAGCGCCGCCTTTAAATTTATATCTTTCTCCCGCAGTTTGTTTCCAACCGCCCCGGGGTCGTTGCCGCCGTGTCCGGCGTCCACCACGACCAGCAATTTCTTTGACGGAGACGAGCCGCCGCCACCTGGCTGAGCCGGTCTTGTCTGAATCACTCCGGGGACCTGCTCTGGCGGCGCTGCTTCGCTTGGAGGCGTGACATCGGTTGCCGGCGCAGTCTCTCCCTTAAAGTAAAAATCAACCACGTACCTCGGCGGCTCGGTCAGCCAAAAGCCCTTGACCTTCCCGGCGTCGTGCCTGAAAATCATCACGGCATCGCCCCCGGATTGGCTGGAAGTGACCCTGAGCGGCAGCCAAGGGCTGTTCTCCGATATGGAGCGCGTGACTGTTTTTTTAAAGGTGACCTTCACCCCGTCCGGATATTCATCGAGAGATGCATCGACATGCCCTGAAACATCTATCACGGCCCTGTATGCGTTGGCCTGCTCTCCCCAGCGCACCCTCAATATCGAAGCCGAGTCCCCGGAGTGATCCTGCGGTGAACTCGCGGCTGGCGGAGGCGCGCTCAACCGTGGAGCGGCCTCGATGTCCTTAGGCAAAGGAACATTCGTGTCCTTGCCTGACGACCATTTTATGTCATACGGCCTCCCAACGCTCTTTAAGAACTGGCTTATCACCATCAGCGACGATTCGGCCTCTCCCCACCAGTGGCCGGCCTGGGAGAAGACAACGCCCTGCATGGAGTAGACCGTACCGCTGAGCCTTGCTATATTGGAGCCGTTCCAAAACTCCACCTTTTTCCCGGAATACGTGACCACGAATCCGCCCTCGGCGGCGCTGGGGGCAAATCCAAGGCCTGCGAGCATTTCATCCAGAGCGGCATAGTTCATCCCATCCCGCCCCATCATGGAGACCCTGCCCTTTCGGACCTCGCCCTGGATCAGGTACACATCAAGCGCAAGCGATTCCTGCGCCATCATGAAGAACGCGGTGAAAACGAGAACCGCGCTTACCAGGCTTTTGCTAAAACGCACTGCCGCCGGCAACTGACACACCTTCCACTACGATAGTCGGGGCGCCTATGGATCTGAAGAACGTAACATCGCTGCCCACTGCCGTGACCTTCATTAGAAGATCGAGAAGATTGCCAGCGATTGTCACGCCAGCCACAGGTTCGCCCGGGACTCCACCGGAAATGCGCACCCCCTTAGCGCCAAGCGAAAAATCGCCGCTGATGGGATCGAGGGTATGAAGGCCCATAAGTTCAGAGACAAGAAATCCATTCGAGATTCCGCGGATCATCGACTCGCGCGATTCCTGGCCCGGCAGCAGCAGCAAATTCGACGTGCCGACGTCAGGAAGGCTGCCGATGCTCCTCGATGCGTTCCCGGTGGAGTTCACTCCATCCTTCGACGCGTACTGCAAATTGTATAGGTAATTCACTGCGGTCCCAGCCTCGATCAGGACGGTCTTTCCCGTTGGAACTCCCTCGCCGTCGAATGGCGAGGATCCCATCCCGCGGGACATCCGGCCGTCATCCACCAACGATACCGCTCCGGATGCCACCGACTTGCCCAGTTTACCCTTCATCAGGGAACGCCCCTTGTGGATATCGGAGGAGCAGAAGAGCTCGCCGACCTCTCCGACTATCATGGCGGCGATCTCGGGCTCGAACGCCACCGTATACTTTCCGGTCGCCAGAGGCTTTCCGCCCATCAGCGTCCTCGTTTTATTCACAGAGGTCCTGGCGTGGTACAAACCGTCGAGGTCCGAGAGATACCTCGCCGAATTGCCGGAGCTGCCCATCTCGAACGAGTCGCCGCTGTTCATAACGACCGCGACTCCGCATGAAGCCGATGTCTCCGCGCGCCATCCCGATATGCCAGACGTCGAGGCGTAAAAGGACTTGGCATACCCGTCCCCCCAGGAAGCGGCCCTGACCGACACGACCCTCTCATCCAGCCCCTTCGCCTCAGCAGTCATCGCGAGGCACTCTCTCATTCGCCAGTCGGTCCCGATCCCGCTCATGATCTCGGCGTCGCTGATTTCGAGCCGAGCCGCGTCGTCATCCAACGATCCGGAGTATAGAAATATCCCCTCCTCCGGCTCGGAGTTCATGCAATTCGCATGGCTCCATTCGATCACGTCCACAAGGGCTGTGCGGGATAAATTGTTGCCAAACGCCACTCCCTGCCGGCCGTCTTTCCCAAGGCAGCGGAGTCCGATCCCGCCGGAAACGCCGGACGCGTTCTCCTCCGGCTCTCCATCCCTCAGACTGAGGGTGTGCGATCTGCTGAAGTAATAGAGCACATCGGCCCCCGTGACGCCATTCATGGACATCGCCCTGTCCAGCATCCAAGCGCCGACGGATTCTATTTCCCTCCTCGGCGCGTCTCCAACGCTCACTGAGCGCTTACCTCTTTTATGATATCGACCGCCCGCCTGACCGACGGCTCGTCGATCCCGAAATGCGTCACCATGCGGATCCTGCCCTTTCCTGACGCGAGGAGCCGGACTCCTCTCTTGGCGCATGTCCGCTCGAAGAGCGCCTCGTCGCGGATCGCGGGCGGAGTGCGGAAATAGACCATATTCGTCCTGCGGGGGACGGGCTCCACGTCAATGCCAATGCCCAGCAGGAGATCCGCCAGAAGAGCCGCGTTGGAATGATCCTCGGACAATCTCTTCCTCATGTCGCGCAGCGCTATGAGTCCTGCGGCAGCGGCTATTCCAGACTGCCTTTGACCGCCCCCGAGCGCCTTTCTGTACTTTCTGGCGCGCCCTATAAATTCGGCGCTTCCGCACAGGACTGAGCCCATAGGAGCGCAGAGCCCCTTGGAAAGGCATATCTGAATCGAATCCACCGCCAGTGAATATTCCTTGACATCGTTCTTGAAAAATGCGACGGCGTCGAAGATCCGCGCCCCATCCAAATGTATCTTCAGGCCCAATGAGCGAGCCTCCCCAGCCACCAGTGAAAACGTCTCGGAATCGGCAGGAATCCCCCCCGATCTGTTGTGGGTGTTCTCCAGAGTAAGCAGGGTTGTTGGCGCATGATGCACGTTTCCACTCGACTGGAACGACGATCTTATGGATTCGACGGTTGGGATTCCGGTCTCGTCGTCGAGAGGATATGGCATGACTCCGGCAAATCCCGCGGCGCCGCCGCACTCGTTGATCCATGTATGAGACTTTGCCCCCATCATGATGCCGTCGCCCCTCTGAGTGTGAGCGAGGATTGCGGTCAGGTTTCCCATGGTGCCGGAACAGACATACAGCGCTGACTCCATCCCGACCAGGCCCGCCGCGTAATCCTGCAATTCGTTCACGGTTGGATCGTCGCCCAAGACGTCGTCGCCAACATCGGCGGACGCCATCGCCCTGCGCATCTCGTCCGTGGGCTTGGTTACGGTATCGCTTCTGAAATCGAGATTATCCTTCAAAGACATTTCCCCCGTTTCTCACTGTCTCTCCCATAAAACCATCAAGCCGGCCGGACATCGATCACCGCATGAAAAATATCACATTGTGACCCCCAGGCGAGCCCACGGGATAAAGTCCTCCGAAACTTGGACTCCCAGCGTGACGCCGGGCCTGTTCTTTCCGTGAAAGTCAGAGCCGGCGGTGGTGAAAAGACCGTGCCGGTCAGCAGCCGCTATAAATCCGTACGTTTGCTCCGCGGAACAGTGCGATGATATGCACTCGAGCCCCCAGAGACCGCTGTCCTTCAAATCGGCTATGAGGTCGTCCAGGGCCTCTCCCTCCAATCCGGTCAATGACGGATGGGCCAGCACGGGCAGACCGCCCGATTCCCTTACGATCCTCACGCACTCGTCCGGAGACAGACCGTCCCTTCTGACGTATGCCGCGCCGCCGCGCGCAAGATATCTGTCGAACGCGGCCTTGGTATTCGGTACATGGCCGTTTTTTACGAGCCAAGACGCAAAATGCGGGCGGCTGACAACACGCCCCCTGGCCTCGCTCTCTATGACTTCGATCGTTATGTCGATCCCGAGTTCCCGCAATTTTTTGCAGATCTCCCTGTTCCTGGCGTTTCTCCGATCGATCACCCATGAGAGCGCTTCCTCGATGACCTCCTCGCGATCCAGCCTGTAACCGAGTATATGGATGGTTCGAGGATCGCACGCCGACAACTCCACTCCCCTGACCGGCCGGATTTGAAGCCTTGCGCATTCCCTTGCGAATTCGCGAAGTCCTTCGATTGTGTCGTGATCAGTCAGAGCAAGCACCGCAATGCCCTTCGAACGAGCTTCGCGAACTATCTCGGCAGGAGTGCACGTGCCGTCCGAAAACACGCTGTGCACATGTAAATCTATTCGGATCATCCGGCTTTGCTCTTTCCCTAGTTTTCCTCCTCCAGAAGCTCGTTTATCTCGAACAGTGTCGCAAGATCCAGGAGGACTATCAATCTGCCGTCGTCCATTTTCGCCACGCCGAGTATGTAATCAGCTCCGATGGAGCCTGAACCTGTGGTGTTGGCCGCCTCGATGAGCGAATCCGGCACAGCCTTCACCTCGCGGACCGCGTCGACGAGAACGCCGAATTGAACACCCTCGAACTCGGCGACAACGATGCGGGACTCGTTCGTGCTCTCGGTCTGCGCGCCACCCATCTTGGAAACGCAATCCAAGACTGGGATGACAGTACCCCTCAGGTTTATGACGCCCCTCACGTAGTGAGGAGCATTCGGAACCCTGGTGATCCTCGGCGGTACGTGTACTATCTCGCGAACAAGGCTTACGTCAAGACCGCAATGCTCCCCCATAAGATCGAAGACGAGAAGCGTTCTCTCCTTCTCGATTACGGCGTTGTCCGCTCTATTGTCACTGCCCTGAGTTTTCGTTCCAGCCATGCACATCAACCTCCAACCGTGTTTGTCTTCTGGCTTGGCATTCTGCCCGCACAGTATTATTGCACATAAATTGATCGCGCACAAACTGAGATACTCGATATTGTCGCAAATATGTGTTTTTAACGTCAGAGACATATAGCGAGGGAGAACGCGTCAGTCCATCCGACGCGTTCTCCCTCGCTTTGGTTGCATTCCCCGTTGTTTATCAGGACAGAAAGTACTGCTTTATTGGGCGGCCTTTTGCCTGATACTTGTTTCTGACATGCAGTTTTCCAGTATTCACGAGCGCCTCGCAATACTTCCTGATAGTGATCCTCGAAACGTTCAGGACGCCGGCGATCTCTCCGGCCGACTGAGGCTGTTCTTTCTCCTCTATGAACTGAAGAACCCTCTCCAGCATCTCACTGTTTCTGATCGTGCCGGAAATAATTTGCTGATGCCTCTCCCGAGGGAAGAAGATCGCATCGAGCCGATCCTGCTGCACAGGGCACTCGATCGCCTCGCCGTAAATATGACGATAGCGGAACATCTCAAGAGAAAAGCGAAGGCGTTCCGGCGCGGCCGGCCTCAGAATCATGTCCCACACGCCGAACGATATCGCTTCCTGCACGAGCTCCTTTGGAGGACTCTGGACAAGGAGGAGCAGCTTTGCCTTATACGGAGCCTCCTCAAACTTCTGCCACCTGTCGATGTTGTCCTGGCCCCCCAATATGACCAGATCGACAGGCACAACCTTCATCCGTTCAATCGCTCTATCCACTTGATCCACCTTATCAACAACCAGGTAATTGTCGAAATATCTGACCACCTGTCCAATTGAAAAGAGCACCAAAGGATCCGATTCCACGATCAGCAGATGAATATGTTTCAACTTCTCATCCCCTCTACAGAAAATTTCACCCCGTGTTATAATAATAGCACGTTTTTTACAGAAATGGAAGTGTTGCGATCAAATATTATAAAAATTCCATATAGGGCGATCCATCAGTCATAATGTATTTAAAAACACTTGATTCTATTTCTTTTTCTGCACTACAATTCGTCAACAATAAAATATAAATATAATTTATCACAAAATAAATCTTTGGAAAACATATTTTAGAGCGGTAATATTTACGTTTTGCCGTGCCATATACGCGCGGGCTCAGCTGTCGGCCGTTTTTCTCCCCTTGACCGACCAGTCGTTAAGCGCCGCAAGGAAAGCACCCCCATACTTCCTGAGCTTTGTCTCTCCCACTCCTGGAACATTGATGAACTCGGCTTCATCAGACGGCAACGACCTGCACATGTGTGCAATCGTCTTGTCCGAGAAAATTACATAGGGCGGCACTCCCTCCTCGGCGGCTATCTGACGTCTGAGCGCGCGAAGCGCCTCGAAGAGCTCGTTGTCATACTCGCCGGTTCGATTTTTTATCCAGCGCTTCCAGCCGGCGCTTTCCTCGCGGCGCCTCATCAGGAGTTTTTCCCCGCCCTTCAGGAACGGGAACGACCTGCCTGTGAAGGAGATCGTCGGGAACTCTCCTTCGTCCGCCTTGAGGTAATTTCCGGCCACGAGGAAGTTTGTAATCTCCCTTATGGTTCGCGTCGAATATTCCTTCATTATCCCCCACGTCGATATCCCGTCGAATCCGAACGTGCGAACATGTTCAGCCTTAGATCCCCTGAGAACGTCGGCGAGCATGGAGACTCCAAATCTCTTCCCGCCGGTTCGTTCGGCCATTCTGAACACACAGGACAGTATCTTCATGGCTTCTATCGTTACGTCCGAGAGATCCGAGTCGGACGCGCAGTTTCCGCACGCGCCGCATGTTCTGGCGGCGTCCCTCTCGCCGAAGTAATTCAGAATGAACGACCTCAGACAGCCTCCGGTGTTGCAGTAGTCGACCATCTTGTTGAGCTTTTTGTACCCTGTTTTCTTCATGAGCTCGTCCTCGCCCTTCGATATCAGAAATCTTGCGGTCGATACGTCGCCCTGACCAAAGAGCAGTATGCAGTCGGCGGGCAGGCCGTCTCTGCCGGCGCGTCCTGCCTCCTGATAGTAGCTGTCGATGTTCTGCGGCATATTGTTGTGCAGCACATAACGGACGTTCGATTTGTCGATTCCCATGCCAAAAGCGTTCGTCGCCACCATAACCGCCGCCCTGTCGTATATGAAGTCCTCTTGATTTTTTAGCCGTTCCTCGTCAGAAAGACCGGCATGATAGCGAACCGCCTTGATTCCGGCTGATACGAGATTTTCCCGGACGACCTCCACCGATTTCCTCGTCGAGCAGTACACTATGCCGGAGACATCCGGAAATTTTTTTATGTAATCGAGCAGAAAGCGCATCTTGTCGATGGGATGTTCCACTTGGAAGAACAGGTTTTCCCTGTCAAAACCGGTCGTCTTCGTAAACGGAGAGCGAAGCGACAGCTGATCGATGATGTCGTCCCGCACCTCAGGTGTGGCTGTCGCGGTGAATGCGGCGAAGATCGGGCGGTTGCGGAGTTTCGACACTGCTGGGGCTATGTTCAAGTATGCCGGCCTGAAGTCGTGTCCCCATTGTGAGACGCAGTGAGCCTCGTCGACGACGACCATTCCAATGTCGATGGACATCAAGAAATCCTTGAACCCGTCAACTTCAAGCCGTTCTGGGGAGACGTACAGTATCCTTATGCTCCCCGTTCGGACGCGCCTCAGGACATCCTGCACTTCCTCCCAGCTCATCACGCTGTTTATCGATGCCGCGTTTACGCCGTTCTGCCTCAGTGCGTCAACCTGGTCCTTCATGAGCGAGATGAGCGGCGACAGCACGACAGTGATGTCATCTCTGAGGAGGGCTGGGATCTGATAACAGAGGGATTTCCCTCCCCCGGTGGGCATTATGCCGAGCACGTCGCGTCCGTCAAGTATATGGCGTATTATTTCTTCCTGACCACGCTTGAAGGAATCAAACCCGAAGACGTTCTTCAACACATCCGACGGCGTTTCCATACCTCTTTTATGCGCCCCTCTCAAACCGCTTTCGGCGTTACCAAATGCCTTAAAATTATACCAAATTTCAACGGATAACAAAAAGATATTTTTACCCATATCATCGAGGGCAAACAGGAATCAAAAATCATTCTGAGTATCAGGTTGTCTCAGGCAAAGAGATGGCGAGCCGGCGAACGAACGCAACAAATCGGCGACCGACATGGATGTCGGCCAGAGCGTATCAGATCAGGATAGAGCTGTCTGAGCGATCCGATTCGTGGAGTGAGTCGCCGGCTCGCCATCTCGGGATTGTTATCTGAGACAACCCGATATTCATATAAAATAATGAGGGGCTTCTACCAAATAA
>JAISLO010000176.1 GCA_031290815.1 Synergistaceae bacterium
CGCTATTCCGGTCACGAGGTTTGTCGCTCCCGGCCCGGACGTCGCCAGACAAACCCCTACGCCGTCCCCAGCGCGTGAAAATCCGTCGGCTGCGTGAGCGGCGGCTTGTTCGTGCCTCATGAGCACGTGTTTTATAGGCGAGTCGTACAGCGCGTCGTAAATCGGTATGACTTGGCCGCCGGGTAAGCCGAAAATTGTCCGCACTCCCTCGTCCCAGAGCGATTTCGCCAGTATTTGGGATCCTGAAAGTTCCGTCATATCCGTTTCACCACTGCGTCGCCCACCATAGAGCACGACGCCTCTCCCGAAAATTCGAACGGCCTTTCGCGCCTTTGCGACGCGGCCATATAGCCGGACACAGCGTTTTCTATCGCCGACGCCGACCTTTCGAGACCGAGGTGCCTCAGCATCAGCGCGCCGGAGAGGATGGCGGCGATGGGGTTGGCTTTTCCGGTTCCGGCTATGTCTGGCGCTGAACCATGCACGGGCTCGAACATTGAAAGCCCTTCTCCGATGTTGGCGCCGGCGGCTATGCCCATGCCGCCGGCGAGGCCAGCTTGCAGATCGCTGATTATGTCGCCGAAGAGGTTCGGACAGAGAAGAACCCCGTATGACGCGGGCTGCCGCACCAAGTGATAGCACAGCGCGTCGACGTTGACCACCTCGCCCGTTATTTCGGGATACTCGTCGGAAATTATTTTTCCGGCCGATTCCTCGAAGAATCCATACAGAGCAGGGGCGGCGTTTGACTTAGAAACGATCGTCACTCTTTTTTCGCCGCGTTTTCTTGCGGTCTCACACGCGTAGCGTGTGATGCGCGCGACGCCCCCGCCAGAGTTGAGCGCGATTTGAGCGGCGAACGGAACATGGGGGGAGATCAAAAGACCAAGATGTCCTCGCAGCGAGTATTTTCCGCGCTCAAGATTAATGGTCGCTTCAAGTTCACCCTCCTGCGCAATCGCGCCAAGGCCCATGTAAAGATCCTCCGTGTTTTCCCTGACGACGACCGAGTCGATCTTCCCGCCGCCCAAAGGAACAGGCGTAGGGACGTTCGGGAGGGACATCGAGGGACGCAGGTTCACATATTGGTCGAAGACGAACCTGAGCGCGAGGAGTATGCCGTGCTCGAGAATGCCCGGTTTGACCGCCGGATCGCCGACGGCGCCAAGCAATATGGCCGAGTGTTGTTTCAGCTCATCGATGGCCGATTTCGGCAGCGTCTCTCCTGTTTTGAGATAGTGAGCCGCGCCGAACGGATAGCCCACCCACTCGAACGACGCGCCCTCGAGACTGGCGGCCGCGTCGACAGCTTTTTGAGCCTCTTTAATTACCTCCTGGCCGATTCCGTCCCCCGGAATTACCGCGACGCTGAATTTTCTGCCGGAATTTTCGTTTTTTTCATTTTTTTCATTCATGAAGACGCCTCCAGACGAGCCCTGACATAAGGCGCCAGACCTCCGAGTTCAAACAGATGCCGGAGAAAATCAGGAATCGGGCGGGCTGTGAAGATTTCACCGCTGGTCTTGTTCTCTATTCGGCCTGTTTCAAGATTTATTTCAAATCGGTCTCCCTTTTTGGCCGCGATCTCAGGGCACTCCAGCGCCGGCAGGCCGATGTTGATGGCGTTGCGGAAGAATATGCGGGCGAACGAAGGCGCTATGACGCAGGATATCCCGGACGCCTTTATTGCGATCGGCGCGTGTTCCCGGCTCGATCCGCACCCGAAGTTACTGCCTCCGACAATTATGTCCCCTGCTTTGACCTCGCCGGCGAATATCGGGTCTATGTCCTCCATGCAATGCGGCGCGAGAAGTTCAGGCGCGCTTGTGGTCAGATATCTGGCCGGTATTATTACGTCGGTATCCACATTGTCTCCGTAGACCCACGCGTCTCCAACGAGGATCTTTTCGTTTTCTGCTTTCATTTCATGCTCTCCCCTCGCTCAAAGACTTCGCGAGGATCTGTCACGCGTCCCGTGACGGCGCTTGCCGCGGCGACAAGCGGGCCCGCCAATATTACCTCGCTTTTGGCGTGCCCCATTCGGCCTACGAAATTGCGGTTGCTTGTCGACACGCATCTTTCTCCCTCAGCCAGTATGCCGAGATGACCGCCCATGCAGGGGCCGCATGACGGGGTGCATATGGATGCCCCGGCTTGCGTGAAAATTTTTATCCATCCTCTGTCGAGAGCCTCGTTGTATACCTCGTAAGACGCGGGTATCACCATCAAGCGGACCCTGTCGTGTACCCTGCGGCCTTTGAGCGCGGAAGCCGCCAGCTCCATATCTCGCATCCTGCCATTGGTACAGCTTCCTATGAACACCTGATCGATCTCCATGTCCGAGCACTCCTTTGCGGCTCGCGCGTTGCCCGGCAGATGTGGCAGCGCCACGGTGGGCTCGAGCGAAGACGCGTCTATCTCGACGGTTTCCGAGTACCTGGCAGCCTCGTCGGGATATATGGGGGTGAAATCCCTTGTCTTTCGCGCGTTCGCGTAATCGAGGGCTTTTTCGTCTGGAGGGAAGAGACCGCACTTGCCGCCCGCCTCTATTGCCATGTTCGCCATCGTGAATCGGTCGTCCATAGTCAGAGCGGAGATAGCTTCTCCGTGGAATTCGAGAGATTTGTACCTCGCTCCCTCCACTCCTATCTTCCCGATCAGGGCTATTATCATGTCTTTGCCACCTATCCATTCGGAAGGCCTGCCTCTGAAGAGGACTTTGACAGTCTCTGGAACTCTTAGCCATGTCTCTCCAAGCACCCAAACAGCCGCGAGATCGGTCTGCCCTACCCCAGTGCCGAACGCGCCGAGCGCTCCATACGTGCAGGTGTGGCTGTCGGCTCCTATCACTATCTCCCCCGGCAGGGTATTGCCGCTTTCAGGCAAAAACGCGTGTTCCACCCCAACTCTGCCTACCTCCCAGAAGAGCATACCCTGCTCCCTGGCAAACCTTCTGGCTTTTTTCGCCTGCTCCGCGGAGGCGATATCCTTGTTCGGAGTAAAATGATCCGGCACGATCGCGCACCTCTTGACGTCGAAAACATGCCTGCCTCCCATTTTTTTAAATTCGTCTATAGCAGGAGCCGCGGTGATGTCGTTTGCAAACGCGAAATCGACATTGACCCGGCATATCGAGCCGGACGCCGCTTCGTCGGCGGAATGCGAGGCAATGATCGCCTCGGCCAAAGTTCTGGGCGCGCTTCGCGATAACATCAAATCTCCACCTCTTTCGCGGCTGCCGCATTGTAGAGCCGGTTGACAGCTTCGATATACGCCCGGATCGTCGCCTCGATTATGTCCGTGCTCGCGCCCCGTCCTTGCGCTTTTATGTCCTTGTAGCGCAAAATGACGTGAGCCTCTCCGACCGCGTCGGCCAGCTCGCTCGTTGCCCTGATGCGGAACTCGATCAATTCGGGATGAAAGCTCAATATCTTGAGAATCGCCCTGTACGCCGCATCCACAGGACCGTTGCCAACAGACGCTTCGGTGATTTCCCCATCGTTGTGAAGCAGCGTTATGGATGCCGTTGGTTTGCCGCCGGAAGCCACCGTGACCGCAAAGTCCTTCAGCTTGTAATGTCTGTCGGGCACGACGTCGATTATGCGGTCCGTCAGGAAAGCCTCTATATCTCCGTCAGAGACGTCCTTTTTCTTATCGCATAAAATCTTGAAATACTCGAAAGCCTTTTCGCTCTGATCCTGAGTGAGATGATAGCCGATCTTCTCTATTCGCTCGTTGAACGCGTGTCTGCCGGAGTGCTTGCCCAGATGCAGGTCGGTTCCGGGCGCGCCCACGCTCTCAGGGGTCATTATTTCATATGTGGCTCTGTTGCACAGCATTCCATGCTGATGTATGCCGGCTTCGTGAGCGAACGCGTTAACTCCGACTATCGCCTTGTTTGGCTGCACTGGAACGCCGGTCAGGTTTGAAACCAG
>JAISLO010000177.1 GCA_031290815.1 Synergistaceae bacterium
ATCGATGTGAACGTCTACCAGTCGAACATCTTCCACACGAAGATGATTCTGAAGGAGATCGTCCTGGCCGATTACCTCTTTAATGTGGACCCTCGCGAGCTGAGCCCGGAGATTCGTCTGTCTCTGAAGGATCAGATCACAAAGGAAATGCTGGAAATTTATCATGGCGTGAACATGTATTGATTATGAAAAACATTGGGAACGATCACGCCAATCCCCAGAACTCGGCGCCTCTGTATGAAGCGCTAGCCCGCTACAGGGCAGACCGTATCGTGCCGTTCGACGTGCCCGGCCACAAACAGGGAAGGGGCGCGCCGGAGCTGGCGGAGTTTCTGGGCTCTCAGTGCCTCTCCGTGGACGTAAATTCGATGAAGCCGCTGGACAACCTGTCGCACCCTACGTCAGTGATCAAAGAGGCCGAATCGTTGGCCGCGTCAGCCTTCGGAGCCGACTCAGCGTTTTTCATGGTCGGCGGCACGACATCCGCGGTTCAAGCGATGATAATGAGCGTCTGCCGGTCCGGCGACTCGATCATAATTCCTCGCAACGTGCACAAATCGGCGATCAACGCCATGATACTCTGCGGCGTCAATCCAGTGTATGTAGACCCCGGCATCCACCCGGACCTTGGCATCTCGCTCGGGATGGCGGCCTGTGACGTCTCCTCGGCAATTCGGAACAACCCGGGAGCTAAGGCCGTTTTCGTCAATAATCCGACGTACTACGGGATATGTCCGGACCTGACGAGGATAGCCGATATGGCTCACTCGGCAGGAATGGCCGTGCTCGCCGACGAGGCCCACGGAACGCACTTCTACTTTGGGGATGGGCTTCCGATATCCGCGATGGCGGCTGGCGCGGACATGTCGTCGATAAGCATGCACAAAACCGGCGGCTCATTGACCCAAAGCTCTCTGCTGGTCATGAAACGTGACAAGGTAGACCCCGGATACGTCAGGACCATAATCAACCTGACTCAGACGACGAGCGCGTCATACCTGCTGATGAGCTCTCTCGATATAGCCCGCCGGGCGCTCTCGACCAGGGGGCTCGAGATGTTCGGAAAGGTATGCGAAATGGCGGAATACGCCAGGTCGGAGGTGAACGGCATCGGCGGATATTACGCGTTCTCGGGGGAGATAATAAACGGCGGAAACATAGCCGACTTCGACGTGACGAAACTGTCGGTCAACACCCTTGGCGTGGGGCTTGCCGGAATAGAGGTCTACGACATCCTGCGAGACGATTACGGAATACAGATAGAGTTTGGGGACATGGGCAACCTGCTGGCCATAATATCGGTCGGCGATACCAGATACAACCTGGAGCGCCTTGTCTCGTCGCTATACGAGATAAAACGCCTCCGCGGAAGGGACGGCCTGGGCCTGATGGATCATGAGTACATCCCGCCCGTCGTCAAGATCTCGCCCCAGGAGGCTTTTTACTCGCCGCGCCGCGTCGTGCCGCTCTCCTCCAGCGTGGGGGAGATCTCGTCGGAGTTCGTGATGTGTTACCCACCCGGAATACCGATACTTGCCCCGGGTGAACTCGTGACACGCGAAGCGCTCGACTACATTCTCTACGCCCTTGAAAGAGGCTGTCTAGTGATGGGGCCGCAGGACATGACGCTTCAGAATTTGAATGTGGTAAAGTGAGAAGGGCTGATCAATCCAGCCCAGCGTTGACAGGAGGTTCGTGACATGGAGCTTTGGTACACGGAGGAGCACACCCCTACGGTCAGGTTTTCGATAAAGGTGAAGAACCAGATCGTCAACATCAGGAGCCAGTTTCAGCAGATAAGCGTCTTCGATTCCGAGGAGTTCGGACGCTTCCTCACCCTCGACGGGCTGATGATGCTCACCGAGAGGGACGAGTTCATCTATCACGAGATGATAGTCCACGTCCCAATGGCCGTAAATCCCTCCGCTCGCAGGGCGCTGGTCATCGGAGGCGGCGACGGCGGGACCGTGAGGGAGTTGGCGAGGTACAGCGGGATAGAGCACATAGACATGGTGGACATCGACGAGATGGTGGTGAACGTCTGCCGCGAGCACTTCCCCGGCACATCGTGCAGGCTTGACGACGGGAGGGTTCATCTTCACTTCGAGGACGGTCTGCGGTTTGTCCGCAGGTTTGAGAACGCCTACGACCTGATAATAGTCGATTCCACGGACCCGTTCGGGCCTGGAGAGGGGCTGTTCACGCGAGAGTTTTACGGCAACTGTTTCAAGGCGCTGTCGCCTGATGGCATCCTGGTGAATCAGCACGAAAACCCCTACTACGATTCGTACTCTCACGCCATGAGGCGCGCGCACAGGCGGATCAGGGAGATCTTTCCGATCTGCAGGGTCTATCAGGCGCACATACCGACGTATCCATCGGGGCATTGGCTCTTCGGGTTCGCGTCTAAGAAGCGCGATCCACTGTCCGATCTCGATTCGGCCGCTTGGGAGAGCCTGAAGCTGACGACGAGGTATTATAACTCCGACCTGCACTCCGGCTCGTTCATGCTTCCAAATTACGTCATAGAGCAGCTTGAAGATGCGGGCTAATCTGAAAACCAGCGTTCAGACCTTTATGGGGTGCCGGGCCGAGTATGAGGAGTCGGAGATCGCTCTGTTCGGAGCCCCGTTCGACTCGACGACGTCGTACAGGCCGGGCGCCAGGTTCGCGAGCTCGGCAATCCGAGCCGAGTCAATCGGCATAGAGACTTACAGCCCATATCAGATGGCTGATCTAGAGAATTTAAAGATCTTCGACGCGGGAGACCTGGAGCTTCCGTTCGGAAACGCAGGCAAGGCTCTCGACACGATCGAGGCGTTCTGCGGCAAGGTTCAGGACGATGATAAAATGCCTGTCATGATAGGCGGGGAGCATCTTCTAACGTTCGGCGCCGTCAGGGCCGCCGCCGGACGTCATCCCGACCTCAGGGTGATGCACTTCGACGCTCATGCTGATCTCAGGAGGGACTACATGGGAGAGTCCCTCTCCCACGCCACGGTTATGAGGCGGGTGTGGGATCTGCTTGGGGACGGCAGGATATTTCAGTTTGGAATAAGATCTGGGACCAAGGATGAGTTCGACTGGGCGGCCTCTCACGTCAGGACGGAGCTCTTTACAGTCCGCGGCATAGACAGTTGTGCCGAGGCGGCATGCAGCTATCCGGTGTATATATCCGTCGATCTGGACGTCATAGATCCTTCCGAGTTCCCGGGGACCGGAACTCCCGAGGCCGGAGGGGTGTCATTCAAGGATCTGCTCGACGCGCTGTTGTGTCTCAGGGGGCTGAACGTGGTCGGCTTCGATATTTGCGAACTTTCGCCTCACTATGACGTATCAGGCATTTCGACGGCATTGGCGTGCAAGATCCTGCGGGAGATGCTGATAGCGTACCATTGACACAGATTGATATACCTCAAGCCGGGAGACTCTTTTATCGTTCGCGGCCCTTGGTGTGCGTTCCTCTTCCTGTCCGATGCCGGTCGCTGGGCTATCGCTGGCCGCTTGCCGAGCTATGGCCTTTGTACGCTTCTCCCCTGTGCGCGACCCTCACGACAAGATATTTCCGAGCATCTGGCTTGATTTGAATACTATGGCTCATCCGGCTTCATATTCCCTCATGTCGAAAGGCACAGCCGGATCGTCCTTATGCGCCTCAATATACTCGATGTCCTCGGCTTCCTCCTGTTCCTCTGCCCAATCCTCGTAACGCAGGAACTCGACGCAGTGAGACAGCTTCTCTTTGGCGAAAACATAACATATAAACATTTCTTCGATTGACTCTGTTCATGTTAAGTAAAATTGCTATAATATCACAATAGTCTCTTTTATCGTGGTTGCACGCTGTTTGTTAGCTCCTGTTCCGTGTTGTTTATGCGTCAGAATTATATATCATAGTCTGGAGGGCATAATTTATAATGAAGATTAAAACTAAACTGCTCGTTTTAACCGGCGTAATCGTGGTTGTCATTGCGTTTCTCGTCGGCGGCATGTACTTCAGGACCTCGCAAGTCACCGGCGGCTTGGCGGACGCCGACGCGATGCAAGCGGTCGCTTATCTCAACGACACAGTCGACGTTTACATGAGAGGTTTGGAAAACATCTGCGACAGCGCCGCGCCGATTCTCACGCGAATGTTCGGCGCGAACGGGGACGTCGATAAGGAGGAACTTTTGCGGGCGCTGAAGGAGATGTCCGAGCGCACCAGGGAAAAAGGCGTGCTGCATATATATGTCGGTCTTGAGAGCGACGGCTTTTTAATATCCGGGAAAGGCTGGGTTCCGCCGGCCGATTTCGACTCGCGAGAACGCCCGTGGTACAAGGACGCCGTCGCGGTGAAGAGGACGGCGCTTACGCAGCCCTATGTTGACGCGGATACCGGAGAAATAGTGATATCGATATGCGCTCCCATATTGTCGCCCGACGGAAAAGCCTTTGGTGTTTTCGCGGCGGACATCCTGCTGGAGGAAATCACGTCGAAGATCAGAGGCGCCAAGGTATTCGGCGAGGGATACGGAATACTGCTCGCTCCTGACGGATTGGTCCTCGAACATCCTGAAAAATCTTTCATATCGGTCGAAAATTTATCCAAGACCAGCGAACGAGTTCACGAAGATCTGGCGTATTTGGGGCGGAAGATGACGGCTCACGAATCCGGCTTTGGCGATTACGAGTTGTTGGGGACGGAAAGAAGAGTATATTACGCGTCTGGCGCGGCCGGATATATAGCGGCGTTGGTTTTCCCCCGCTCCCAGTTGGCCGCGGTGGTCAGAAGCGTCACGATGACGCAGATAATAACCGGAGCTATAGCCGTAGTTCTGATAACGATTTACATGCTCATCATGATCCCGAGCGTGACAAAACCGTTGCACGCGGTCGTGATGACGCT
>JAISLO010000178.1 GCA_031290815.1 Synergistaceae bacterium
CTACGCCGCCGACGATCGGAACGCCAGCCGTTCCCGCGAACTCCGCGTCGTCGTATGTCACCCCCGCCAGGGAACCGGACGCCCCTATCCCGATGATCACCTCAGTCACGGATGGCAGAAGTGATACGACCCTCTTCGGAGGAGAGGCGAAACCGCGCGTCGTCCCGGCGTCGTCGGCCGCGTAGGGGCGAGAGGCGGGCGATCCTCGCGTCAGGCGATGATATTGTATTGTCATCTCAAATCGTCCGGCATGTACGCCATGCCGCCGCCGTCGAACCCGCGCGTTGTCACGAGGCGGGCCCTGCGGTTCGGACATGGCGATGTCAGAGAGAACAACGCAGGCGTCACTTCAGCTTGAAGGAGACGCGCACCCGCGCCGTCACCTCAGCGCCGTAGCCGGACGTGTCGAACTGCCAGCCCTTGACGGCCCGCTCGGCTGATTCGTCGAGCGGCGCGTGACCGCTGCCGCGCTCTATCTCAGTGGACGCCACACGGCCGGAGACGATTTTGATCAGCAGGACGACCGAGCCCTGATCGCGCCTCTTTTTGCTTATCATCGGATACACGGGGGCGATCCTCTTCGTCACCCTCAGCCGTTCGACGTCTACGACGGCTCCGGGCAGGGCCTGAGATATCCCGCTGCCGGCGTCTCCGCGCGGCGCCTGTTGCGGTCCCGCCACCCGCAAAGCCGGCGCGCCAGGCGAGCCCGAAGTTTCAAATCGGGATGCGGAGACAGAGACCGTCTTTGACGCCACCGAGACGGCAGGAGCCGACTTCGGCTTCGCCGGCTCGTTTTTTTTCACGACCTTTGCCTCTGAAGTCTTGTTTGCTGTTTTTGGCGGCTTGGGCTTCGGAGTCTCTGTTTTTTTCACGGCCCTGGGCTGCGGCGTTTCTTCGGCGGGCTTGGGTTTTGGCGGTTCGATCTTTTTCCAGGCATTTGCGCCGCGCGTCTCGTCGATTGGCTCTGGCCTCGATTCGACCTCCGGCGGTTTGGTTTCCGGAGACGGCTTCGATGGAGATGGCGCGGCCTCCTGAGCCTGGGTTGGAGACGGCTCTTCATTGCGCATGGCCCCGGCCGCTGGAACTGATTCGGCAGGCCCGGGCCCGGCGGACCTTGTCAGGGCTATCCGCATCACCTCGCGCGGCGGTTCCGCCGCATCCCGGCTCGGAACGAGCGAGACCGCCGTCAGCAGGGCGGCGTGGATGAGGGCGCTCAGCAGCACGGAGACGCAGAACCGGATCATCGCCCGACCCCTCCATCGAAGGCAAGACCCACGCTCTTGACTCCGAACCCGCGCAGTTCGTCCAACAGTTCGGCGACATCGCCGTACGGCGCGTCCCTGTCGCCGGCTATCAGTATGTCGCCGCTCGACGCTATGACCTCCGACACCCGCGCGGGCAGTTCGTCGCGGGATATTCTCTCACCCGTCCAGAGCAGGCCGGAGCCGTTGGTGACGGTGACGACCACGGGGCTGCGGTCCGAAATCGGCGGAGCCGAGCCGTCCGGCAGGTCGACGTCAGCCGCTCCCCGGACGAAGGCTGTCGTGAGCACGAAAAAGATGATGAGCATGAAGAGAACATCGATGAGCGGAGTGATATCGATATCGGCCCCCTGCCGCCTTACGCGCCTCATCACCGGCTGTTCCAGCTTCCGCGGCCCGAGTGCTCCATCATTATGAAGTCGGCCCCGCGGCGCATCGTCTCCTCCGCGCTGTCAATCATGCCCGTCAGGATACCGTGAGCGATGATGACCGGTATCGCCACGGCGAGCCCCGCGACGGTCGTAAACAGCGCCTTCCATATCCCCCCGGTGACTGCGGCGGAGTTCACAGCGCCGCCGAGGTTCATGGACTGGAACATCTGCACCATGCCGAGCACGGTCCCGAGAAGGCCGAGGAGCGGGGAGACCTTCGCTATGATCCCGAGCAGGGACAGGTTTTTCTCCCATCTGTAGATCTCGCGCCTCACCTGTTGTTCGAGTATGAGCCTCATCGTCTCCCCGTCCGCCGACCAGCTGGAGTACGCAGCCGAGAAGATCCTGTGCATCGAGCTCCGCCCTGAGACGGATGAGTTCAAGGCCGCTGCGTCTCCCTTGGAGAGGGCCCTGGCAAACTCGGACTCCAACACCCTTGGATCGGTCGACGAGACGATGAAGAAGATCGTCCTCTCTATCACTAGAGCCAGTCCTGCCACCGAAAGGACGAGGATGATCCACATGATATCCCCTCCGGATCTCATATACTCCATAAAACTCATGAAAACTCCCCCCCATGCGCTCTCCGAGGCTGTCCCTCATAAAAAAACGGCCTCCCCAACACAGGGAAGCCCTTCATAACTTATTCGGCGATGATTTAACTGGCGCTTCCTTCTTATAATTTAAGATAACACCTCGCGCCGGCAGTGTCAAATACGCCGCGAGAGCCTGCGTCACTCGTCTGAGAACAGGAATGTTTGCCCGTAACTATTTTTTTCATCAAACCCCAGATCCGCGATACTCGCGCAGAGACTCGAACGCTCCCAGTTCGTGCGAGAGCCCGACCCGGCGGAGTATCCTTTCCGCTTCGGCGAGGTAAGCGCCGGCATCGAGCGGGAGCATCTTCAGCAGCGAGGGCTCGCCGGAATCGCGCAGCAGGGCCTTTATGCAGAGAAGGATGGCGTTCCAAAGCGGTTTGTGCATGATGCCGCTCAAGTCCTCGGCATTGCGAAGGTTTGCGCAGGACGATCTCGGCATTCCATCCCACATGTCGAAGAGGGCCGCAAGGCCGAAGATTATCTCACCTCCGCATATGCCTGCGCCGCGGCGTGACTGAAAACCTTCGAGAAACGGGGCCGCCGCCGCCAGGTGTTCCCTGGCCTCTCTCATGAGGCCAAGCCGCGTCTCACACCATGCGGCTTTCGCCAGATGAAGGCAAATGCCCCTGTAAAACCCCTTGGCCTCGCACATTCTGACGCACTGGTTGTAGCAGGAGACAGCCTCGCCGTATCTGCCAAGGTGCATCGCTATGTCGCCATGATAGTGAACGGCGGCTATGACGCTTATCGTGTATCCATGCCCCTTGGCCTCCAGTTCCTCAAACACTCCGGCGGACATTGACAGAAGGCGGCCCGCCCTGTCGTAGTCTCCCTCCATTATTCGCAAAACGGCGAGAAAACGAAGCCCTGTGCCCATGAGCCTGCGCCAGCGCCTTTTCCGCACGAGCCGGTAAAACTTGTAAACGCTCTCGCGCAGGAGTTCCGCGTCATCCTTCTGAATGCCTATGTAGCAATACTGCTCTAGGACCTCGGCCATGGCCTCGTCACGAAAACGCGACCTGCGCGCCATCGACATCGCTTCTTCGAGATAGCTGGCCGCGTCGTCGTAATCGCCGTTCCAGCGCAGATAACCTCCCTTGATGCTCAGGAGCGTTCGTTCGCACTCCAGCAGCGCCGGAGTCATACCCCTCTCCCTCGTGAGAGAATCCAGTATCCCCCAAGCCTCGGAGAGGTAATCCCCGGTGAGAAACGTGTCGTTCAAAGTACGGGACGTCCCAAAGAGCTCGGCGTCGCTCAATTTTGGAAACAGCTCGTGGTTGAATTCAAAATGAGACTTGAGATCCTCCACCCGAGCTTCCAGCTCCGTCATCGCGTCACCAGCATGATGGGCCACCAGGGCAAGATGTTTTCTTCCGCGCGTGTTCTCGGAATGCGTCCTGTAATATTCCAATAGCCGTTTGTGAAGGTTCCACCACTTGAGACCTGACATCGCTCCGCAGACCCTCTTTTTGACTAGGGCGTACCTGAACATGACGACGTAGGTATCGCCGGATGGGCGCTCGTACAACAGCCCCTTCAAGCGCAGCCGCTCGCACAGCGAGACGAGTTCGTTATCGCCGAACCCGGACAGATCCTTCAGCGGCTCGAAAGGGGCTTCGTCGGGAAACGCCGCCACGCAGTCGAGCAGGTGAGATTCATCTTCCGAGAGGGAGAGCATGCGGCTCTCAGCTATATCGCTCACGCTCCTGTCCAGCTTGCTGCTCCAATCGTTCGAATCGTAGCAGTTCAGAAATTCATGAAGGAGGAAACAGTTGCCTCCGGTATGTTCGTATATCTCGGCCAGCTTGTCAGGCGTGAGCCACGACCTTGGAAGGGCCGCGCCGCAAATCTCCCCGATTTGCTCGGGGGACAGCCTCGTAAGCCGCGTTTCCATGCGCCTCAGCCCCGGCTCCAGGGTTTGCAGGGAGGCGTCGAGGCGCGTCGTAAACTCAGGATAACAGGTCAGAACAACCGTGTCTGGATAGGACAGGTTTTCAAATAGCCCCTTCAGGAAATAAGGTATCCACCGCCCGGCCCAGTGCGCGTCCTCCAGCACCAGCATGATTTTACCCCGGAACAGCCCGTGATATATGTCCAGCATATACGCGAAAATCCTGCCCAGCAGGTGGGGATTCAAGTCCACGTTTTTTTCGGAGCGAAACTGAAAGGTCTCGTCGAGGTACTTCTTGTACATTATGGGCAGAGGAGTGTTCTTCGTGTCGCATGACTCCAAGACGCCGTCTAAAACACCATTGAGCAGATCTCCAGGACCGCTGCCCTCCCCGGATGCCTTGCCTCTGAAACAGACGGCCCATCCTGAGTCAGCCGCACGGCATATCTCCTCCGCGAGCGTGCTCTTTCCGCTCCCCTCCTCTCCGCATATGACGACACAGCTTGCCGCCGCGGCGCGGGCCGTTCCGTCCTCGACACCCAGAAAATCGAGGATGGCGTCCCTCTCCGCTGCCCTGACGAACGGAAGCTCGCGCGCTTCCTCCTCGACACCGCCGCCGGAATCGCCCTGTATCCAGGCCCGCCAGAAATTTTTTTCGTGCATGGGCGCGGTCGACATCTTGCGCTCTATCATACGGCGTATTTTTCTTCTGTAATATTCCCTGCGTTCCTCCACCCACTGGCAATCCAGCGCCGGATCGGAGAGAAACTGCTCAGCGAATCTCGAAACGCTCGACGCGTCGAGACTGGATTCGTCGAGGTCGTCGATATCGGATTCGATCGGCGCGCCGCGCGCGATTTCCACCCAAGTCCTGTCGGATTTTATAAAACCTGAGGGGAGTATGCGCCTCAGCACGGACAGCGCGTTTCGCATATTCCGCATGGAAACCGCGCTCGAGTCGCCCCAAATGCGCTCGCAGAGTACCCGCCTGTCCCATCTGCCCTCCTCCGCGACGGCAAAAAACAACACTCGCGCCTTCTGATACGGAAAGCGCAGGAGCTCATCGCCCACGTACACTTCCCCCCGCCCAAGAAACGACACGCGCACAGCGCTTGAATCATCGAGCATGGCATTTCCCCCCATGTATCGTATAAACGTTTTAGCCATTATGCGATACATTATACGACCATTATACGATGGCGTGCTATGCTTCTGATAATTACGAAACAATCTTAAAACTCGGGAGGCGTTCTGTTTGGATGTGCATTTCACCCTCAACGGCGAGAATATGAGCGCGGCGGCTGACTCGTCCACGAGGCTCATCGACATGCTGCGCGAGGGCTGTGGCATCAAGAGCGTGAGAGAGGGCTGCGGGGTTGGAGAGTGCGGGGCATGTACGGTTCTCATGAATGGGGATCCGATATGTTCGTGCGTCACGCCGGCGGTTCAGGCGCGCGGGTGTGATGTGACGACTGTCGAGGGACTGGAAACCGACGGAGAGCTAGACGCGATACAAGAATCGTTCGTGACAAACGACGCAATACAGTGCGGATTCTGCACCCCCGGCATGATATTGACGGCCAAAGCGCTTCTCGCGAGAAATCCGTCGCCGTCGAGGGAGGAGATACGCAGGTCGATTGCCGGCAATATCTGCCGCTGCACCGGCTATATACCGATAATAAACGCTATTGAGGCCGCGGCGGCTCGTACTCGGGAGGAGAACACGGCACCGCTATGATATACGAGGACCCGCTTGTTCCGTCGACGATGCAGGAGCTTCAGGACATGATGGCCGCCCACGCCGGAAAATTTCTCCTGGCGGCTGGAGGGACGGACCTGTTCGTAAAAAGAAGAGGAGGAATCGGGCGCGGCGTGATCTTGATAGACCTGAGCGGCATAGGCGATCTTCGCGGTATTTCTGTGCGCGCCTCGGACAACTGTCTGGAGATCGGAGCGATGGAGACGATGACGTCCGTGTCAGAAAATCCCCTCGTGATACGCCACGCGCGCTGTTTGGCGGAGGCCGCGTCCAAGGTGGGATCGTGGCAGATTCGAAACAGAGCCACAATCGGCGGAAACACGGCCAACGCGTCTCCCGCTGCCGATACGCCATCGGCGCTGGCTTCGCTGGGAGCGGAGGTCATACTGGTCTCCAGGGGGAGCGAGCGCAGGATTCCGGCGGAGGACATCTCGAAGGCGACGGGTTCGAGCGAGATAGCTCCTAACGAGATAATCTCGGCGTTTCGTATTCCACTGAGGGAAAACTCGGTGTCCGCGTTCGGAAAGATCGGGCTTCGAAGCGAGGTGAGCATAGCCCGGCTCAACCTGGCTGTTTCGGCACAGGTCTCAGACGTTATGGCGTCACAGATCACAAATCCCCGCGTATTCGCCGGCACACTCGGAATCCCGGCGAGACGCTGCGCCATTGCTGAAGACGTACTCGTCCAAAACGGATTCGGCGCCTGCGGGGAGTTTTGCCGCGCTCTGGCAGAGCTCGTCGACGAGGCGATACCGGGCCGCTCGACACAGGCATTCAAGCGCTCCGCGATACAGGCACTTGGCGAGGACGTATCGAGCGCGCTTCTCTCCAGGCTCAAGGGGGCGGTAATGTGAACGGGTTCAAATACATAGGGGGGCGTCTGCCCAGGGAGGATGCGCGCGACAAGGCCCGAGGGAGATTTTTGTATCTGGCCGACCTTCCGTCCGACGCGCTCCATGGAGCGCTGCTGACAAGCCCCCTGGCCCACGCCTCGGTTGTTTCGATAGACGTCAGGGAAGCTCTCGAACTGCGGGGTGTTCGCGTGCTCACTTTCGAAGACGCCCCGGACACGCTTTATAACAGCGGCGAATGGTTCCCGGGGCAGAACGACCATCCCGACGAAACGCTGCTCACGGGACACGCTCGCCACGTGGGCGACAGGATAGCTCTCATCCTGGCTCCCGACAAGAAAACTGCGCGGGAGGCGAGGGACCTCGTCAGGGTAGAGTACAGCGCCCTCCCGCCGTCAGTGGAGCTTCACACCGCAGAGGACTTGTCACAAACCCTGCACTGCGACGGAGTGAGGTCATTCCCTGGCAAAATAGAGTACGGATGTGTTGACGCGGCATTTTCCGCCGCCGCTCACGTCGAGAGCAGCACGATATCGACCCAGAAAGTACACCACGCCGCTCTCGAAACCCACGCGGTCCTGGCCGTTCCGAGCGACAACGGAGTGCTTGAAGTGTACACTCCGTGCCAGATACTGTTCGGAGTTCAGCATGTAATCGCATCCATCCTGCCGCTGCCGCTCTCGAAGATCAGGGTGATCCGGACGAATGTAGGCGGCGCGTTCGGCGGCAAACAGGAGGTGGTTTTCGAGCCGCTCTGCGCGTGGGCCGCTCATAAGCTCGGACGGGCCGTCTTTATCGATACCGCGCGCGAGGAGACGATCATATCCACCCGCACGCGCGCAGCGATGACCGGCACTGTCGAAACGGCCCTCGACGATGATGGCCGCATCCTCGGCAGGCGCTTCGACGTCACGATGGATGCGGGAGCGTACCTCACGGGCTCGAGAAAAGTCATGATGGCCATGGGCAAGAAAATACCCAGACTTTACAGGATCCCAGCGCTTAGATACGACGCCAAGGCGGTGCGGACATCCACCACCCCGGCCGGTGCCTGCCGAGGCTACGGTTCCCCGCAGATTCACGCTGTGACAGAGATACACACGGACATGATCTGCCGCGCTCTTGATTTCGATCCGGTGGAGTTCCGCCTGAAAAATCTCGTCCATCCCTTCGATCGCGACCCGACCGGAGCGGCAAACCTCGGCAACGCTCGCATAATAGACTGTCTCGAACGCGGAGCCGCCGCATTCAAATGGGCCGAGCGAAGGACGCCGTCATCGTCGGGACGTCTCCGCAGAGGCGCCGGATTCGCCTGCTGCACGCACGGCAACGGTTATTACAAGACCATCTATCATGACGTATCCGGCATGTCGCTTCGCATTATGGAGGATGGATCGGCCGTATTGCGCGGAGCCGTGCACGAGCTGGGGCACGCCGCCGTTCCGGCGATGACGCTGATAATAGCGGAGACGACTGGAATCAGTCCGGATCGCATCACGGTGACGGAGGGCGACTCCCTGTACGACAAATATGACATCGGATGCCAGGCGAGCCGTGGAATCTACGTCGTTGGAGAGTGCGCCAGGCTATGCGGCGAACGCGCGATGGAAAAGCTCTGCCGCGAGGCTGAAGCGCTGTGGGACAGGCCGGTACGGCGCTCAGAAAGCGGCCTCATCATCGGGGACGAGACCATACCCATAGGAGAGGCGGTCAGGCAGATAGAGATGAAGCGAGGCACGTCCATAGACGTCACCGTAGAACATCGTCCCGAGAACAACCCCGGCTCATACGGCGTACACTTCGCGCAGGTTGCGGTAGACACGCTGTCCGGAATTGTACGGGTGGAGAAATATCTCGCTGTTCACGACGTGGGCCGGGCAATAGGCCGCAACTTCGTGGAGGGGCAGATATACGGTGCTGTACAGATGGGAATAGGCATGGCGCTCTGCGAAGATCTCTCGTTCGACGCCAGGGGAAATCCGTCCGCCCGCAATTTTGACAAATATCATCTGGTCAACGCTCCCGATATGCCCGAGGTCGAAATAATACTGATAGAGGAGGGAGAGGAAGGAGGGCCGTTCGGGGCCAAGAGCATAGGGGAGATTTCGACAGTTCCAGTTGCGCCGGCGATAGTGAACGCCATCAACAGAGCGCTGGACACGGAACTGACGCATCTGCCCATAACGCCGGCCGTCATAGTGAACGCGCTGCGGAAACCGGCGCCGACGCCGATTTGAAATCAGAGTCCCATTAAGGAGGAGTAGCATTGAAGATTGTTTTAAACGGCAGCGATCTCGATCTCAAGTCGCTTCGCGCCATAGCGGAGGGAGCGGAGACGGAGATATCCCCGGACGGCGAGGAGCGCCTTGCGGCCTCGCGCAAACTCGTATACGACCTCGTCGACGCGGACGTTCCCGTATACGGTTTCAACACAGGCGTTGGATGGAACAAGGACAGACACATAGCGTCGGATTTTTTCAAAGATTATAACGAAAATGTCATCCACTCTCACAGCATCGGCATCAAGGAGGAGGCCCCTGAGACCGAGGTCAGAGCGGCAATGGCGATACGCCTCAACTGTCTTTTGCTCGGAAATACGGGAATACAGACGAAAATAGCCCACCGCTACAGGGATTTCCTCAACCTGCGGCTGCATCCTGTGATCCCGGAGCGCGGGTCCGTCGGAGAGAGCGACATAGCCGTCCTGTCCCACATCGGGCTGGCCATGATAGGAGAGGGCGACGTTATCTATCGGGGCAAGAGGATGCCGTCGCTCGAAGCTCACAGACTGGCCGGCCTCAAACCGATAGACCTCGGTCCAAAGGACGCCCTGGCCATAGTCAATTCGAGCGCGTTCGGCATGGCGCAGGGAGCGCTCGTTCTGGCTGACCTCGGCAGCCTCGTCGACCAGGCCGATCTGATTTACGCCGCCGCGCTCGAAGGCCTGAACGGCAACACGTCGCCGCTCGATCCCAAGGTGCACGAGGCCCGGCGTTTGCCTGGGCAGGCCGCAAGCGCGTCGCTCGTCCGCAAATTCATCGAGGGCAGCTACATATATGACCCCGATCCGGAAAAACCAGTTCAGGACCCTCTCTGTTTCAGAGGCGGGGCATACGTACACGGCGCGCTTCGCGACGCGCTCGAATACGCCGGGAAGTACGCGGAAATCCAGATGAACTGTTCGGACGACAACCCATGCCTGCTGCTGGACGAGCGCCGCATCATATCCTGCTCCAATTTTGAATGTACGACAATAGCCGCGGCCCTGGAGATGATAGGGATTGTTCTGAGCCACGTTTCGAGGATGTCCTGCTACAGGATGATCAAGCTCTGCAATCCGGCCTTCACTCGCCTGACCAGGTTCCTCACGCCTGACGAAGGCCGTGTTCACGCGTTCGGAACGATACAGAAGAGCTACACGCTGCTCGACACAGAGATAAGACACCTGTCGAATCCGTCAACCGTGGATTACCTCGCGGTCGCCGGAGAGATAGAGGATCACGCCAACAACCTGCCTCACATTGCGCAGAGGCTCAGGAGGATGACCGACAACCTCAAATACATCCTGGGAATGGAGATGATGCACGCCGCACAGGGAATTACGCTGCGCAGGAAGAAGAACCCGCGCCTGCGTCTCGGGCGGGCAACCGAGGCCGCGTACGACGAATACCGCCGGGCAGTGCCCTGGTACGACAAGGACAGAAACCTTTCCGCCGATATAGAGGCTTCGTACGTGATGGTACGCGATGAACTCATGCTCGATGCGGCAAGGGCATCCGTCAAGCAGGAAGGATGATGGTGAGAAAATGAGCAACGATCAAAGCAAACCCACAGCGGATCTCAAGAAGGATATACGCTGGGAGGTCTTCATCCCGGCCTATT
>JAISLO010000179.1 GCA_031290815.1 Synergistaceae bacterium
CTCCGTCCGCTATCATACTGTCCCTCTCCTTGGACCACGGAGATGGTTCGGCGGCCTTCAGGACGCTGCACTTGCCCATGTGCGCCTTTGGAATGATCGCCGGCGTCTCAGACTCGCACAGAAGCAGGATGATGCAGCCGGCGTCCGGCGGGGATAGAAGCGGGGCCAAGCCATTTGGGAGGGGGCCGAGTTTCGCGGCGTCGTCCACCACGACGACGCTGCGCTCGTCAAAGAGACCGATCCCCATGTTGTCGGTCATGAGCGAGTGCCAATCGCCGCCCTCCTGCCTGCGCATGTCGCCATAGCCTTTTTTGGCGAGGTCGTCCAAGGTGCTGTCGAGAAGGCGCTTCCGAACAGTGCCGGGGGCGATCAGGAGGCGCAGATGGGGCACGGCTATGCCCTCCCCCCGCGAAAAGTCGCCGGTCTCACAGGTCCTGGCATGTCCGCTCGCGATTTCACGGACGGGTTATCCCTTCAGGACTACATTTACGAGTTTGTCGGGAACGGCTATGATCTTCACTATCTCCTTGCCGCTCACCCTGTTCTTGGCGGATGGCTGGCTCATCACCCTTTCGGTCAGCTCTTCCCTGCTCAGTCCCGGCTCCACCTCGTACTGCTCACGGAGCTTGCCGTTTACCTGAAGCACAACGGTGACGCGATCTACTTTGAGCGCGTCGGCGTCGACGGAGGGCCAGCTCGCTGCGGCCAGGTAATCTTCGTTGCCGATAGCCTCCCACAGCTCCTCGCATATATGCGGGCAGAACGGGGACATGCAGAGCAGCAGCGATTCCACTCCCTCGCGGAAGAGCGACCACCCGGTCTCGCCGTCGGGGCTGAAGGACGTCAGCCCGTTGCAGAGCTCCATCAGCCTCGCCACCGCCGTGTTGAACTGCCTCTCCTCCCTTATGTCCTTCGTCACCCTGTCGATAGTCGAGTGAATCAGCCGCTTCAAGTCCCTCTCGGCACCGTTCCGCAGGGAGCTCACGCTCGCCCTCTCGCGTTTGGCGGACCTGAGCCCCGGAATCTTTTCGCCTATCAGCCTGTAGACCCTGCTCAAAAAGCGGTTCGCGCCCTCAACTCCCTTGTCGGACCAGTCCAGGCTCTTGTCTGGCGGCGAGGCGAACAGGATAAACAGCCGGGCCGTGTCGGCCCCGTATTTCTTTATTATCTCGTCGAGATCGACGACGTTTCCGAGGGATTTCGACATCTTGGCGCCGTCCTTTATGACCATCCCCTGTGTCAGGAGGCCCGTGAACGGCTCGCGCACGTCGCTTGGAAGGAGGCCGAGGTCGGATATGACCTTTGTAAAGAACCTGGCGTATATGAGATGCAGACAGGCGTGCTCTATGCCGCCTATGTACAGATCTACCGGCATCCAGTATTTTGCGTCCTCGGGCCTGAACGGGGCGGTGTCGCAGCCGGGGGACAGGTATCTGAGGAAGTACCACGACGAGCATATAAACGTGTCCATGGTGTCCGTCTCTCTGCGGGCCGGGCCGCCGCACTTCGGGCACGTCGTATTGATCCAGTCCTCGCAGCCGAGAAGGGCGTTTCCGCCGTTTTCGGGTATCACGGCGTCAAACGGAAGCTCCACGGGCAGGCTGGACTCCGGCAGGGGTGTTATGCCGCAGTGATCGCAGTACACGACGGGAATAGGCGTGCCCCAATAGCGCTGACGCGATATCAGCCAGTCGCGGAGCCGATATTGAGTCTCCCGCTTTCCCCAGCCGTTGGATTCGAACCATTCGCCGATCTTCTCGATCGCGGCCGGCGTCGGAAGGCCGTCGAACTCTCCCGAGTTGCACGCTATGCCGTCCGCCTCCGTCGCCGCGGTCATCTCATCCGGGTTGGGCGCGGGCTCGCCCTCCGAGCGCACGACCGGGATTATTCCGAGGCCGAACTTTCTGACAAAGTCGAAGTCGCGCTGATCGTGGGCAGGCACGCCCATGATCGCGCCTGTTCCGTAGTCCATGAGGATGTAATCGGCTATCCATATAGGAACCCTGGTCCCGTTTACGGGATTGATCGCCTCGAACCCGGTGTCCATGCCCATCTTCTCGCCGCCGTCGGCGGTGCGCTCGATGGCGCTGCGCGAGGATATCCTGCCCGCGAACTCCAATATCTCGCCGCGCCGGTCCGCTGGCATACGCTCGGCGAGTTTTTCGACCAGCGGATGCTCGGCCGCGATCGCCACGAACGTGACGCCGAATATCGTGTCTATCCTGGTGGTGAAAGCCTCGATGGACAGTTCGGTGCCGGCCACCGCCATGTCGAATCGCACGCCCTCCGATCTGCCGATCCAGTTTCTCTGCATCGTGAGCACCCTCTCGGGCCAGTTCGTGAGGCTGTCGAGACAATCCAGCAGCTCTTCGGCGTAATCGGTGATCTTGAGGAACCACTGATCGAGGCCGCGCTTCACGACCGGAGTGCCGCATCTCCAGCAGACGCCGTCGCCTATGACCTGTTCGTTCGCCAGCACCGTGCCGCAGGAGCCACACCAGTTCACCGGAGCGTGCTTTTTGTACGCGAGTCCCCTCTCGTACATGCGAAGGAAGAACCACTGGCTCCATCTATAGTAGTCGGGCAGGCAGGTCTTCACCACCCTGCGCCAGTCGTATCCGCATCCCATCGATTTGAGCTGCTCTATCATGTGATCGATGTTCTGAAACGTCCATTTTGCTGGATGGGTCTTCATCTTTATCGCTGCGTTTTCCGCCGGCATGCCAAACGAGTCGAAGCCTATCGGATACATGACGCTGTATCCGTTCATTCTAAGGAAGCGGGCGGTCAGGTCGCCTATCGAGTAATTGCGGAGGTGCCCGATGTGCAGGGCCCCGCTCGGATATGGGAACATCTCGAGGCAGTAGAATTTGGGCCCGTCGCCGCCGGTCTCGGCGTGAAAACATCCCGACTCCTCCCACCTCTTCTGCCATTTCGGCTCGATGGCGCTGAATTCGTATGCCATGTTCTTCTCGCCTCCGTAGTTTTTGTCGCTGACAACAGGGGACATTATAATCCACTTCGCGCTTCAAAGACAATAGTGGTAGAATACACTCAGGTGAGGGATGACGCGCGCGCGTCAGCGGCGCAGATGCCGGCGTCCATAACTTATTCTCACTGAGGAGTTGTTCGGCGTGAAAGAGGTAAAGATGTTCATAATGAGGACGTGTCCTCACTGCAAAAAAGTCCTGGCGCTCATGGAGGAGATATGCTCCGAACGGCCGGAGTTCGGGGCCGTCGAGGTGAAGATTACGGACGAGACCAAGGAGCCCGAGTATGCCGGGCGCTTCGACTACTATTACGTGCCGACATTTTTCGTCGGCGATGATAAGATCCACGAGGGCCCAGCGAACCGCGAGGCCATCGTGAAGGTTTACGAGGAAGCGTTGAAATAACCGGCGGCCTGGAAGGAGCTTGCGGCATGATCAACCTCGAGATAAACGCCAAAAACCTTGAAAAGAACGTGAGGAAGGCGAGGGAGAACAACGTCGTCATTCCAACGTTCAAGCAGATGAGGAACCCGCTCGGCGGCGTGCCGCAAGCATTGCTTGACTCGCTCTGCGGCGTCGGAATCGATGACTCGGACCCGCTCAACCTCTTTCGCATCACCTGGAAGAACGAGAGGGCCGAGCGCGGAGGGCTGTTCTCACAGCCCAACTTCATCGAGCTTCCGCGTGAGCTCACCGGGGTGGACGCCAGGATAATCTGCATGACGGGAAAATTTTTCCCGACCGGCTGTCACAAGGTGGGGGCTTCGTTCGGCTGTCTTGTGCCGCGGCTTGTCACGGGGCAGTTCGACTCGACGTCACAGAAGGCCGTGTGGCCGTCAACCGGAAACTACTGCAGGGGGGGCGCTTTCAACTCTAAGCTGCTCGCCTGCGACTCCATAGCGATCCTGCCTCGGGGGATGAGCCGCGAGCGCTTCGAATGGCTGTCCAAGACGGCGGGAGAGGTCATTGCCACTCCCGGCACGGAGAGCAACGTCAAGGAGATATTTGACAAGACGAACGAGCTCCGCGCGACTCGCGATGACGTCGCGATATTCAACCAGTTCGACGAAATGGGCAACTACCTGTGGCATTACAGCGTGACGGGGCCGGCGATAGAGCAGGCGTTCGAGAGCATAAAGGGCCCTCGAGGCAGTTTCGCCGGCGTATGCCTGTCGTCCGGGTCCGCCGGATCGCTCGCCTGCGGGGACTACCTGAAACAGAAATATCCCGGGAGCCGCATAGCTGCCGGCGAGGCTCTGCAATGTCCGACCATGCTGAACAACGGCTTCGGGGCCCATCGCATAGAGGGCATAGGCGACAAGCACATCCCGTGGGTTCACAACGTGAAGAACACGGACATGGTCATAGCGATAGACGACAGGGACTCCATGGCGGTCTTTCGCCTGTTCTGCGAGCCGGAGGGCCGGCGGTTCCTGGCGGACGAGGCAAAGCTCGGCCCGAGCCAGATCGAGGACCTGTCCCTCATGGGGATATCGGGCGTTTCCAACGTGCTCTGCGCAGTCAAGTTCGCCAAATATTTCGAGCTGACCGGGGACGACGTCGTAGCCACTATCCTGACCGACTCGGCCTCCATGTACCGGTCCAGGATAGAGGAACTGCGCGATGCGGATGGGGATTACGGCGTCAGGCAGGCCGTCCGCGACTTTTCGGCCCTCCTGATGGGAGCGAGGACGGACAACGTGCTGGAGCTGTCGTACCCCGAGCGCAAGAGGATTCACAATCTGAAGTACTTCACCTGGGTGGAGCAGCAGGGAAAGACCGCCGAGGACCTGAACGATCAGTGGTATAATCAGGAGAGGTCCTTCATAGGGGTGCAGGGACAGGCCGACCAAATAGACGCCCTGATCGACCGGTTCAACGACATGACTGGGCTGCTCGGCAGGCTTTGAACTCGACCTGGCGCATGGAAGGAGTTTTTATGTCGGAGGGACGTTCCGGCAGAGGGCATATTGGGAAGGGGGATGCAGAATGAGAGAAGACGCTTTGGACGCGATAAGCAACAGCCTGATAGAGGAGTTTGGCAAAGGGGCAATCGAGGCGCGGCGCTTGCGGCAGAATGTAAAGAGCACGAGCATAGATTTGGACGAATTGAGGAAGTCGCTGCCGGAGAAGCCAAAACACTTTGACCTCGTGGAGGTCATCAGCGAAGCGCACCTTCGGGAGCTCATCATGGATAGGGTTCTGG
>JAISLO010000180.1 GCA_031290815.1 Synergistaceae bacterium
GAACCCGTAGACTGCGATCCGCCCGATATCTTGACGACGAATGTCACTGACGCAGTCCCGGTGAACAAGCTGAACTCGTTCTCCCTCGGCTGGCCGGCTTCCACGCGCAGGGCGATGACAGCGCTCGCGTTGTAGCTTCCGCTGAGTTTCGCCAAGCCTGCCATGTCCCCCGCAAGAGCCAGCTGCACGGCCTTCCTCGCGGCCGCGCTATGACGAATTTGTTTCATCTTTTTCTCGTCGACCACACGATAACCGCGGTTGATCAGCTCCTGGACTATGACCGATTCCACGATGCTCCGATGCTGATCGTCGCTCCCGTCGACCGCTACCGCGATGTCGCCCTTCTTTGGAAGCGCCGGTTTCTGTGCAGCGCCGGCGGGCGCTGGGGCGGAACCGCTGTTCGAATTGCCCGACGGATTGATCTTGCTCTTTATCGCAGCATCCGACGGAGAGACAAGGAACGCTGCAATGACGAGCATTGACACGACCAAGAGCGCGGAACGCAGGAAGATCTCCGCACATGTCCTTTCAGATCTGGGAAATTTTTTCATATCGATTCTCCCTTCCAGCGTTTACAGCACACCGCCGGACTTGTCTTTTTCAGATCCCTCCGACGCAGGCGTCTCTTCGGGTGCCGGGGCCGCTTCTGCCATGCTGCCGGTGACTGTTTGCGAGTCGTAACCTTCTATCTCGACGCCTTGCCCCGCGAGGAACGAGGCGATGTCCTTCGCAGTCTTCTCGGAATTGACGTCTATTTCGAGCATCTTGTCCTTATAGCCTCGCTCGAAGACGCTGCCGGATTTGCCCGCGAGCTCATTCAAGGCCTCCTGTATGGCCTGCGCCTGCTGGAACGATATATTGGAGATCTTGATGTTGACGACCGCGCCGGTGACGCCGCCCTCCTGCCCTGAGACCAGCGCGTAAGCTATTTTGTGCACGATCTGGTTGGCAGCGGAGTTCGTTGCCTGAGCGAAAAACTTCGCCGCGCCCTCGGCAATTGAGCGGGCCATGGTGGCTTCGTTTTTCGTCTTGGCCTCGACTGTCTGCGAAGTTATCTGATAGGCGGTTTTCGTGAGCACCGCCTTCAGCTGGACCGTTGTCTCGACGCTGAATCGCGGTATCCCCAATTTTTTGTCGTTGTAGAACGAGTCGGCGTATGCCTTGCCCAACACTACGACATCCGCTCGCGTCGTGCGCGCGACATCCATCACCTTGGACGGGTCGTTGAACGCTGCGGCAGGATCGACTGTGATCAAGGCGCGGGCCTGGTCGGGATCGATGATGAGGTATCCTGCCTTCTCGAAGACCCTCAGCGCCTCGCTCTCCGTCGCTGAGATATGCGGTTTGGCGTCCTTCACAATCTCGTCGATGATAAAAAGGATTCGGGGGTTGCCTATCGCGTTGAGTACGGCCGGACCGAGAACGCCGTCCAGGGCGGTTTCGGCCACTCCGCATTTAGCCGTGATGACGAGCATGCCGTCGGAGTCGATCTTCTCGCTCAGGATATCGAATTTCTTTACGATGCCCTTGGTCTGGGAGAACACCTTGTCCTTCACGATCGCGTAGTTCTCCATCTCCGTGATGCCCTCGACGCGCGCCCCCATCGCCTGTTCAAGTGCGCTGCGGTACGCGTCGAGCTTGGCCTCCTCACGGGCGGCGTTCTTGTTGTTGTCCTTTACCGGAGCCACGCCCTCCACTTCCACCGTAATGAGCGCGGCCTGGGCGGCGTTGGACTGCGCCGCATGAGCGGAAGATGCGATGCACAGAACGGCGGCTGAAAGAGCCAGAATTTTCAGGAGTTTTTTCATATCATCGGCACCGCCTCTACTTGCTGACGACTATCACTTTGCAGTCCTTGCGGAAGTCGGGCACGCTGGCGCGCACCTTGGAGGCGTCCGCGTTCGAGATGATGATGTTGACGTTGCCGTCCGCAAGTTTAGCCGCCTTCGCCATGATGGGGTTAGCCGTCACGCGCAGGTCTCCCTTCGCTATTTCGATGTTGTTGAAGTAGGCGCAGAGCCCCGACGTGTTGAAGCGCTCCACCGAGACGTTGTTGATGTCATATACCGGACGTCCGCTCGCGTCGAATACCTGGAACGTCATGGCAGGCGCATAGGGAAGGTGGCGGACATCGATGACCAGGCCAGTGTAGCGCTGCGGAGCGGGCTTCGAGGCTTTCTTGGCTGGCTTTGGAGCCGGCGGCTCGGGCTCGAGCGTGATAGTGATGTCTGGCGTCGCCCCGTATACCGGGTAAGGCTCGGGCTGTGGCAGAGACGGTGCCATCACCACTCGGATCTGCCCCATTTTGATGCGCCCGCGTATCGTGTACGATTCTCCGTCCCACTCTCCGTCGAGCAGTTCGACGTTCTTGATGATTCCGTGCAGCTCCGTGCGCACGCGATCATCGGCCATGAAGTTCTCCATTGTCGTCCTCGCGTCGACTTTCACGCCGTTCATGAACTCCAGCAGATTGCGCTGCAAGTCGACGATTGCCGCACGCCGCGCGAGCGCCTTTCCCTGAGCGCTGTTGGCGCCGGTTGGGTTGACCCCCATTCCCTCCGCCTCGATGTAATCATTCGACAAGTCGAGGAGCCCGCGTTCTTTCTCCACGATCACCGGGCTGGGCGCCGGGACGGACTCGCCTTCCGCCGCGTTCCCAGTGATGGGATACGAACATACGGAGAGCAAAACCGCCAGCAATACCAAGATCCTCCATTTGCAACAACCTCGTAACCTCATTTCCCTACCCCTCCAAAAATAATAATGTTGATGACTGAATGACGCGCATAACCAAACGGCAGCCGCTAGTCGACGTGAAGATCGGACAGCCTGGCGGCCAGCGTAATCCTGTAAATGAACCCCTCCCTTCTCTCGGAGACGATCCAATGAGGGCCGACATATCCCGAAACGCTCGGCTTACCCTGGACTCCCTCACGTATTCTTCTAGCCTCGATCAACAGGTTGCGCCTGGCGTCGGACAGCGCCGCCCTCCGCGCCAGCTTGCTCGATATCGTGCGCGGAGATATGATTTTCCCTATTCCTGTGGCCGTCACCACATCATCGTTATCCAGGCGCTCTCCGTCAGAGTTTTTCGCGGCTTCGGCGACGGACAACGCCGCCAATGCCGGACGGACGCCGCCATCCGCACCGCCTTTGAACATCTCGGGGCAAAGCGGCAGCAACCCGCCCACGATGAGCGCCGTCACAACGAGACAATGGAAAATTCTATTCCCGCCCATCCTCTTCATAACCTCCACTTCCTTTCCATCTCCGATGATTAAGAAGGCTGATTCATCGCCAGCGGCCCTTTAGCGCAAAGATTTAAACTCAGACACAGCCGCACTTCAAAACCGCAGAATCTCGTTTTGATGATTTAATCAGCGTTTCCACAAGTGCCGTTCGGTTTCAGACAAGTGCTAAATATTTAAAGAGCTGAGCGCGCCGAAACGCTTTTATTAATTGTTCTAATTTGGGGCTTCTGATTTCATTTGGTAAGCACGAAAATAAAATTTTCCTTGGCAAACATTAAGTTTATAATAACACCGTCATGCCCCATATTCAATAGATTTTTTGATACTCTCCGCGTGTTTTTTGGGCATTCGAGCTTGCTCATCGGACCAGAAACCTGAGGTCACGACGAAAGATAATACGGTAATTTTGTTGTTATAGAATAAATTATCTGCGATAATAGAGGGAATTTGAGACTGGCGAGGAGGGATCGGCGGCGGGAAATAAATCATATCGGCGCGTTGGAATTCATGGAATCGTTTAAAACACGAAAGAACCGCTCGAAATCACCGTTTTGACGATTTGGTCAGCTTAATTGTCGCTGTATAAAGTCCAATTCTGGGGGGAAATCAAGATGAGCCTGCGGTATAAGCTGACACTGTTCACGGTCGGAATTATAATTATGCTGACGTTGGTCTCAGTCATATTTCAAATTTATGAAATGCGGGCGAGCTACGAGGAAAACATGCTGTTCGCACGGGAATCGCTCTTCGACTCCCAAAAAAATAACATGAAGAACATCACCGTGGCGGTGTCCTCCATCTTTGAATACTTCGACGCGCAGGTGCGCGATGGCAGAATGACGTTGGAAGAGGCTCAGGTCATGGCTCGCGAACAGATCAGGTTCATCCGCTACGACACGGATAACGAGGCCTTGTCCGGGGGAAATTACTTCTGGATTGACGACACGGAGGGCAACAACATCCTGCACCCCATAACGCCTCAGATAGAAGGCAAAAACCGCATAGGGGCGCGCGACGCCATGAACATGGAACATATACGCGCCATAATAGAGGCTGGCATGAGGGGCGGGGATTTCACAGAGTTCCACTACGAAAAACCGGGCGAGAAGGAGGGCAAACCAAAGGTGGGCTACTCCGTCGAGTACAAGCCGTGGAAATGGGTCATAGGAACCGGATTTTGGAGCGAGGACTGGAACGCCGGAATCGAATCGAGCATGGACGTGGTTAGAAGCCGCTCTCAGGCATTTCTGGAAAGGCTGATCTTTCAAACCATCGCAGGATTCTCTGGCATAATCCTTATTGTGCTCGTTCTGACTTTTCTCTACACCAAAAGATTTGTGCGCCCAATAGTGAACCTGTGCCACGCCTCGGAGGAGATAGCACGCGGCAACTTCGACCTGGCAATAGGCGGCAGTGAAAATGGCGGCGACGAGATAGGCGTTTTGAGCAACTCAATGAGAAACATGATCACGAACCTGTCGTCACTGCTCAGGCAGATGAACATATCGGCGGAGGAACTCCTGAAATCGAGCGAACAGCTCTCCGCCAACGCCGGTCAGTCCGCCAGGGTGACAGAAGAGGTCTCAGCCTCGGTGGACGGCATCACAAAGGACACAAAGGCCCAGACCCGAGCGGTGAGCGATATGACCAACGCCATAAGGGACATGACGGCGGGGCTGGATAATGTCGCGTCGATCAGCTCGGCCATATCCGAAAAATCTCTGCGAACATCCGAACTGGCGGAAAACGGCAGCAAATCCCTCGGCGAAACTATCCGTCAGATCGACGACATCTCGAAGACCACGAGACAGACCGCGGAAGCAATCAGAAGCCTCGGCGAAAAATCGAAAAAGATAAACGAGATAGTGACGCTTATAAACGCCATATCCAACCAGACGAATCTGTTGGCGCTGAACGCCGCCATAGAGGCGGCTCGTGCCGGAGACGCGGGGCGCGGCTTCGCAGTCGTAGCCGAAGAGGTGAGAAAACTGGCGGAACAGTCACGTCAAGCGACTGAAAAAATATCCGCAGAGATAAAGGAAATTCAGAACGACACAGAAAACACCGTAAAGCTGATGAACGCAGGAGTGACCGAGTCGGAAAGGGGTGTCAAGGCGGTCACCAGCAACGGCGAAATGTTCGAAAAGATCATAGCCGACATAACCATCCTGAACGGAGAAATTCAGCAGATATCGTCAGTTACCAACCAACTGTCCGCATCGAGCAAGAGCATCCAAAGCTCTGTCGACGAACTGGGCGATATAAGCGTAAAGACATCGAGAGCTGCCATGTACATAGCGGCGGCTGCGAAGGAACAATCCACCGACATGAATAAGATAGCCGTGTCGAGCGTCAACCTGCTGAACATTGCCGAGACGATGCAGGATCAGGTGAAGCATTTCAACATATCCGAAGAATCGGAGACGCCAAGGCTGACAACAGCCAATTGATGCGCGTTTGTGAACCCGCTCGCCGGTATGGGCGGTCAGCCGCGGCTGAGGAGTTCGGCCTCACGGTCGATGGGAGGCTTTTCGCTTTCCAGCCCTGTGTCGGACAAGCGTAAGAATATGTTGTTCATCTTGCGCTCGACGCAGAACTTACACACGCCGGACGACTTTTTGGGGCTGCATGTCTTGCCCGATTTCATAAGTTTATCGCGGCACTGAATCACTGCCTTTTGGTTCGCCGAGTGCTCCTTGATCGCCCTCTCTTTTTCCGCCGAGACCGCGTCAGATTGTCTTTTGTCGAACAGATCCTGATTGAAGATAAACTGGATCGCTGTCACCTTGCGCAGCCCCGGCCTTACCGGAAGCCAGTTGAAGCGAAATTCGGTGAGGCTCGTAATATCGTCATGCGCTTTTTCAAGAACCCTCATGCGGAAGTTGTTGAAGTCTTTTTTAAATGACGGCGGGACGTCGAGATATTTATACAAATCCTCCAGCGATATGGTAACTTCGATCTTGTCAGACCACGACTTCAGTATTTCATAAATGCGCTGGCTGTATATGCTTGGAAGCTGCAAAAACTCCTCCAGGCTGTACTTAGTAAAGCGTTTGTGGAGATTAAGATAGTGAGGCTTCAGGTTTGCGTGAAAACAGATCTCGATTATTCCCCTCTTCGAGTCTATGGCGCACATCGAAAATACGTTATATATGACCTCCCTGGAGTCGGATTCATAGATCGTTATCGTCCTGCTCATCATGTTGCGAATCACTCTGGCCAAGTCCTTGTAAACCTTGCCGTTAGCGTTCTTCCCAACGAGCTCGGTGATCGGCATGGCATAAACCTTAAAGTCCTCGTCGTCGGGCCTCACCCTTGCGGCCAATCTCGCGATCAGACGCGGTTCCCATACACTCTCTATGACCCACTTAGAGCGAATCAGGGCGTTTGACTTGACCACAAGGTCATTGCAGGAGTCAGTCCTCACGACTGCATTTGAAACTACCGGCCGCTCCAATTCGATCCTCTGCTTCATGTCATCAACTCCAATTATAATCTCTGGAATGTATAACATAGCCATATAAATATGTCAATAATGTATGACTAGTCCAGCAGGGCAGACGCATCAGAGCTCTTAACGCATGGCATGACAGAACTTGTGAGTTCCAAGTTTAAAATGGGGTAATTTGAATGGAACTTTCGAACTTGAAACTCTCAAGCTTGTGACCAACTCACAAATAAAATCTGTCCCTTTCACATGGATAAATTTTTCGAAATGTCCTAACATTTTCAGTAAACGATGTTTTATTGGAATTTAATATAGTTGAGGTGATACTCTTGCGCGTATTCGAAACCGATATTTTAATAATCGGAAGCGGCGCTGCTGGAATACTTGCTGCGATTGAAGCATCTCGCTCTTGCTGTGTCACCCTTGTTACAAAAGGTCCATGCGGCAGGGATGGCGCGACGATTACCGCACAGGCGGACATCGCTGTGGACGGACGGTCTTGCAAAAAGATCCTCGGACTGCCAGAAGGAGATTCGTACGACAGCCCAAACCGCTTCGCCTCCGATATCTTCAGAGAGGGAGAGGAGCTGGGCAACAAAAAACTTATCGAAATTCAAACGGAATCCATAGCCTCCGCTGTGGCAGCTTTACGAGACGATGGACTGCATTTGAGAGGTCTTTTCAAGAATCCGGGTCATACATACCCGCGCAGCGTGTGGATTTCCGCGCCGGAACTGTGCTTTATTCTGCGCAATAAACTGAAAGCAACGCAAACAAAAGTCATGGAGTATACTGTTGTCTGTGATCTGCTCACTAGCGACGGGGCTGTGACAGGCGCCCTGGCGTTTGACAGACTCAGCGGAACCCCTCTGGCAGTCCGCGCCAGGGAGACAATTCTATGTACCGGAGGAGCGATGCGGATCTACCCGTACGCGACGGCTCCCTTAGGTTTGACAGGAGACGGGATCGCAATGGCTTATCGCGCAGGAGCCGAACTGTTGGATATGGAATTTCCCATGTTTCTGCCGTATGCACTTCTCTCCCCTAAGATGCTTGAAGGCGCTACCTTCACGCACGACTTGGCCATGCTCACGAACGCTTATGCGCTGAACAGAGCGGGTGAGAGGTTTATTTCCGCGTGGGACCCGGAGAGGATGGAACGAACGACACGGGATATCAATTCCGCCGCGTGCGGCGTCGAAATCGCCGAAGGCCGAGGTACTCCCCTCGGCGGAATTTGGCTCTCCTTAGCACACCTTCCTGCCAATATCATAGAAGTTATGGGAAACTGGTTTCCCGAAGGGTTGTCCAGATGGAGATATGGTCCGTTCGATTTAAAAAATGTCCTGCCTGACTTGTCTCGCGATGCCTTGGAGACCATACCCGCAAGCCATTTTTGGAACGGAGGAGTGGCCATAGGCATCGACGGATCTGCAAGCATTCCGGGCCTGTACGCTGCCGGCGAGGGAACGGCCGGATTGCACGGAGCGAACAGGATTTCCGGAAACGGCATAGGCCAAGCGATTGTATGGGGAATACGCGCAGGGCAGAGTGCCGCTTCGCGCGTGGCCAAAAAATCAAATGCCCGCAACGCTCATCCTAAGGTGGATCTGGAGCAGTTGGATTTCATCATTTCCAATCTGTTCGCGCCTTTGGAGCGGAAAACAGGCGTTTCTCCGGTCGACCTGGCGCGCGATATCCGCTCGGCGGCATGGAAAGGGATAGGTCTGGTTAGAGACGAAGTGAGTATGCGCGATTTTGAAAAGGAACTGTCCGCTCTGAGAGAAACGGCGGCGAATCAGGCCGCTCGAACGAAAGAACGAGTTTGGAATGAAGATCTTTTAATATCACTTCAAAACATCAACATGCTGGATGTGGCAAGTTGCGTGGTCGCATCAGCGCTGCGCCGATCGGAAAGCCGCGGCGCTCATTATCGCAAAGATTGTCCGTATACTGAGGATTTTTGGGATAGAAGTATCAAGGTTAAAAGAGGGAACAACGGTTTTCCGCTTCTTGCTCTCCCAGACGAGCGGAAGAACACTGCTGGCACTGGAGCAAGACGACCGTACGGGCAAAAAAAGAGGATGAGCTCATGAAAATTTCAGTAAGACGTTTTCCTGGCGATTACACTCAGGATTACGAGATCGAAGATGCGGAAGGCGAGAGTGTGTTGAACCTCTTAGAGCGAATTCGGGAAAAAGATCCCTCTTTGGCTTTTTACAGATCATGCGGGATCGGAAAGTGCGGCGCCTGCAGGATGAATATAAACGGAAGAGAAAGGTTGGCCTGCGCTGTTCCCGCAACCGGCAGCCTTTTGCTGGAACACGCCTCTGGCGGCAAGGTTGTGCGCGACCTCGTCACGATAGAACAGAGGGAGGAAGGAACCGGCGGAATAGGATGAACTTTAAGGATATAGGACTCGACTTTAAAAGGATTCTGCGTTTGACACAGGACCTCATAAGAATACGCACCAGCCTCCCGGAGGGAAACGAGCTGGATCTGGTCAAATATATCCAAGCGCTCTTCGAGGATTACGACGTGGACTGTGACATTGTTTATCACGGAAACAACAGGGCCTCGTTCGTGCTTGCGGTCAAAGGACAGCGGTCAGATGTGCAGACGGCCTTCGTAGGCCATGTAGACACGATCGAACCGATAAGTCCACGGGAATGGGTGCATGCACCTTACTCTGCCGATTTCGAAGGCGGCATAATTTACGGAAACGGCGCATCGAATGGCAAAAGCGGCGTGGCCGCCATGATATACACGGCGCTTTATCTTCTTGAAAATCACATCGTTCCTAAAAACGACGTTATAATGTGTTTTACTGCCGACGGGGATGGCAACGGCATCGGCGCAGCGACTATCTGCGAAGGAGGTTTTCTGCGGAACGCCAGCGAAATTGTATTCGCAGATCCGACCAACGCGCGTATAGGTATAGCGCAAAAAGGTGTGCTCTGGCTGGACGTAATCGCTCGGGGCAGGGTATTTCACGTTCTGGATTCTGCCAGGAGCGTGAACTCTTTGGCGCGAATGTTTTCGATGAGCGAGAAGATACACGCGTTTATCCATTCCCTGCCCGAGCATGAAGTTTTGGGGAAATCAACTTCGTTCATGACAAACCTCAATACGGGGGAAAATGAAATATGCACGCTGCCAAGAGAAGCTCGCGCCACTTTCGACATTCGCTACAACCCTCATATAAACGGCAGGGAGATATTGAACAAAATAGATGAGATAGCGCGCTCCGAAATGGCGGATTTCCCAGGTCTGTCCGTAGATGTCATGACGTTGCAGCAACGGGACCCCATAGGCATCTCCGAGGATGCGCCTATAATTTTGGCTCTTTCCGAGTGTTACGGGAAACTTAGTGCGAAACCCGTCAAGATTGGCCTCGGTTTTTTTTCCGATTCCTCCCGTATCGTACCTCGTCTGGGCGTACCTTTTGCACTGCTCGGTCCGGGGGACTGGATTTATAAAGACAGGGGAGATGAATTCGTCCTGTTGGAATCGATAGTATTAGTCTCGCGAATATACATCGATTATCTTAAAGGAAAGGAGATAATTTAGCTGTGAGGCCTTGTAAATTGAGGCATGGAGGTTTCAGAATAGGCTGATTTTTCGTTAGACATCTGTACGGCATAGGTTCTAAACCCTTGCAATACAAGATCCTCGACATGAATCAAGAAACGCTAAGCCGACTCGCTCAGCGTTTCCTCAAATCAAAATGGGAGGTAAATGTTATGACTAAGAAGTTTTGTATGGCGCTTTGCATTACGGTGATGATCACACTGTCGATGATTCCTTCGGCAGCGTTTGCTGCTACGTATGAACTTAAAATAGGCCATGAATCAGCACCGGACTCGATGCAGGACAAGTTTGCGCAAAAGTTCAAGGAATATGTCGAGAAGGAGTCAAACGAAGAGATAACGGTTTCCATTTTTCCCAGCGATCAGATTGGAGATCCGTTCGCACTGTTGCAGGGGGTACAGTCCGGAGTTGTCGAGCTTGGAATCTTCAATGGCGGAAGCATAGCTACCGTGCTCAAGGAATACGCATTGTTCAGCATTCCCGAACTGCTTCCAAAGGATCAGGCGAAGAACAGGCAGATATTTGCGCAGGGTTCGGAGTTCGTCAAAAAACTGACGCAGGAGACGGAAAAAACCGGCGTCAAATACCTTGGCGCTTATATTGAGCCGTTCTTTCAACTGACGGCAAACAAGAATATAGAAAAAGCGGCGGACTTTGAAGGTCTCAAAATTCGCACGATGAATTCACCGATAATCATCGCGACTTACAAAGCGCTCGGAGCAAACCCGACGCCTATAC
>JAISLO010000181.1 GCA_031290815.1 Synergistaceae bacterium
ATTGCGCGAAGACGTGGATAAAGCGAAAAAATCGATCCAAGTGGCGATCGACGATATAAAGGCTCTCAGTTTCAAAGAAATATCTCTAACCAACTAAAAAGTTTCCGCTTTAGGGGGGAATGTGTATGGCTCTCTTGGAGACAAAGGGTGTTTCAATCAACTTTGGCGGACTGTGGGCAGTGAAGGATGTCGATTTTTTAATCGACACCGAGGAAATCGTCGGCCTGATTGGGCCTAACGGCTCCGGGAAGACTACGTTTCTCAATATAATAAGCGGACTCTATCGAGCCACAAATGGCGTCATTACACTTTGCGGCGAGGATATTACCGGTCTGCGCCCTTTTGAAATCTTTCAGAGGGGAATTGCCCGCACATATCAATCAAGCAGATTGTGCTGGGATCTGAGCGTTGCCGACAACATCCTGATGGGGCTTTACACAAAGCATAAAAGGGGCTTCGTCGATATTATCCTCCGTCCTAAAAGCGCCGATGACGAGACATACGAATTTCTTCAGGAGTGCATGGATATGCTGAGTTATTTCAATCCGTCGCTCTTTAAGCTGCGCTATGACCTGACTAAGAATATACCTCATATCGACCGAAGGCGTATTGAGATCTGCCGCGCTCTGGTAGGACATCCAGCCGTTCTGCTGCTCGACGAACCGACGGCTGGGTTGAACGACGAGGAAACTATGCAGATGATGATGGATATTTACAAGATCAAGAAAAAGATCAAAGATGTTTGTATCATCATTATAGAACATGACATGAAGGTGATGGAGCGGGTTCCTGAGCGCATAGTGGTGTTCAACGCCGGACAGAAGATAGCAGAGGGTATTTATAAGGATATCATCAAGGACCCCGATGTGATCAACGCTTATTTGGGAGGCGCCGCAGTGTGAGCGGCACCGTTGTCAATACATTGGAAATAGATGGACTGGATACCAGCTACGGTCGCATCCCGATGTTACGCGGTGTCAGTTTGAATGTTCCAGGTGGTCAGGTCTGCTGTGTTCTCGGAGCTAACGGCGCCGGCAAGACGACGCTGGCCAAGGCAATCCTGAACATAGTCAAGGCTGACAATGGAACCATGAAGCTGGAGGGGGAGTGCATGGACTCGTGGCCTACACATAAGAGAGTCAAGTCTGGCATCGCCATATCAGCGGCCGCTGTTGGCACATTTCACAAGATGACTGTCGAGGACAATCTGAAAATGGGTGCGTATTACATAGACGACTCTCTCCTTAATGAGAGACTTGAAGAAATATATCAGTCCTTTCCGGTATTGCGCGAGCGCCTCCGACAGAAGGCAGGCACGTTGTCCGGCGGCGAGCGAACGATGCTCGCGATAGCAAGGGCGGTCGTCAACAAGCCGAAGCTGCTGATTTTGGACGAGCCCTCTCTTGGTTTGGCTCCTATTATGGTCGAAGAGGTCTTCGAGATCATTCGCCGCTTACGAGCAACACAAATAAGTATTTTGCTGGTGGAACAAAATGCGGCGAAGGCGTTATCTGTGGCCAGCAGCGGATACGTCATACAAAAAGGCGCTATTGTGTTTTCAGGAACGGCTGACGAGCTGAGCAGGAGCGAATTTGTGGAAAATCCTGTGATGTAAGCCGTGTACAAGCCATCGAAAAATGGCAAAATGGAGATAAAAATTAGGGTGAGAGAATCGAGGTGGAAGCCAAGAAAAAATAATATGATGCCTGATTTATCCGAGTCGGTTTATGAAACATATTATCTGCATATGGAAGAGGGGGAAGAGAAAGATGTCCAGAAAACTTAAACTGTTGTGCGTATTCTTGCTGTCTCTGTTTGTGGCTGGTCTGATGATAGGAGATTCTTCCGTCGAGGCCGCCGAATCCGTTGTCAAAATCGGATTTTTAGGGCCAATAACCGGATCCGACGCAGCAGAGGGCGCCGCGGCGAGGAATGCCTTCATGCTGGCAATCAGCGAGGCGAATAAGTCCGGCGAATTTCCATTCAAGATCGAAGTGATCGAGGTCGACGATCAGAGCACAGAAAATGTGGCTGTAGCAGGCGCTCAAGAAATCGTATCGGAAAGCGGCGTTGTTGCGGCATCCGGCTTCTGGAATTCAGGCCCTGCCGCAGCATCCATCCCCGTTTTCAAAGAGGCGGAGATCCCGCTTCTAATCTGGGGTGCGATACGAGAATCACTCACAAACGAGGAAAACGTTCCTTATATCACTCGCTCGGCGCCAACCGACAAGCAGGAAAATATACCGCTCGCGATAAAGGTTTTGGACGAGATGGCCTATAAGGACTGGTTTATCGTCTCGGATGTCAGTTCTTACGGCAGCGGTAACTTCAATGCTTTCAAGGCCGAGCTTTCGGCGCGAAAAATCACCCCCTTGGGCGAGGAACAGGTTCCGGAGGATACTACCGACCTGAATGCTGTTGTGCAGAAGATCAAGGCGAGCGGCGCAAAGGCTGTTTACTGCGGAAGCACGGTCGCTATAGGGTCACAGCTCAAGCGCCAACTCTTCGAGGGCGGAGTCAAGGACATCCTCTTCTGTGGAATTTCCGGCATGAAAACCGAGGATTTCCTCAAAATTGGAGCAGAGTCCGCAGAGGGTACCCTAGTCGTCAGCCCTGGGGTAATTCTGGAGGACACTCCAGAGGGCAGTAATTTCATCAAACTCTATAATTCACAGGGATACTCCGAGCCAATAGGTGCTTTTACTCCTTACGCGTACGAGGCGGCCCTGATTATCATAAATGCCCTTCGCGCCTGCGGAGAGAAACCGACCGCCGAAGCCATGGTAAAGGCTATATTGGACAGCAAGACGACAGGCATCATGGGCACGACGACATTCAACAAGATTGGACAAACGGAAAACGTAGCGGCCTATTTGAATGTCGTACAGGATGGTAAATGGGTTCCCCTGGAGAAATCAGAATATCGCCAGGGCGGCAAGCTCACATTTGGCGGGAGATAAACAATAAACCCGAAATAAACACCAGGCCCCCTCGCGGGTGCGTGAGCTGAAACCTTTGTTATAAACTCACGCAGTCATTGAGTTCGGTCACGCCCCACGAGGGGGCGCAGCGAAAAACGGCGAATCTATTTATGTTCGCCGGCCTTATGGGTTTGGCAAATAAGATGAAGGGAGGACGGCATATTATGGACATGTTTTTCGGATTGGCGGTCAGCGCAATCCTTCTTGGCTGCACATATACCCTTGTGGCAATTGGTTTCTCGCTTTTTTTCGGAGTAATGGATGTTGTGGTTTTTTGTTGTGGGGACATAGCCATCTTTGGATCCTTTGCTATCATGGGAGCTTATGTTGTGTCACAGAGTGCGGGATTGTTCGGCATATTCCCCTTCTGGGTCTGCGTTACACTGCTGATATTGATCGGGGCTGTTTTCTGCGCCGCATGGGGATTGATCACTCACCAACTGTCCATCAAGCCGTTTCAAAACAGTTCGGAATTGATGCCTTTGCTGAGCACTATCGCAATGGGCACAGTTATAAAAGAAGTTTTGGGGCTGTTGTTCAAACCTGTCGTCAATACTATATCTACGGCATTTGACAGCGAGTCGGCCGTCACAGTGGTCAGCGGCCGCAACCCGCAGGGGTTCCCATCTCTGCTTTTACCTGGCGGGACAGTCGACGCTCGTCATCTGGTCATTATTGCTATTACCGCTGTACTTCTCTTTCTGCTATTTTTATTTTTGAACAAGACGAAAATCGGAATGTCCATGCAGGCGATATCGCAAAACAAAGAATTGTCCCTCATGACAGGAATCAACGTGTCACGCGTGATTATAATCACCTTTTTGATCGGCGGCGTTATGCTCGCAATCAGTGGTTTTTTGGTTGGCAGCTATCAAAAGCTCATGTCCTTTGACGATGGCGCAATGTATGGCGCAAAAGGATTCTCGGCCGCTGTCGTCGGAGGTTTGAGGAATACATGGGGTGCCGTTATTGGGGGGATGCTCCTGGCTTTTGTCGAAGTGTTCGTCTCTGGATATATCCCGAGGGGGACGGCGTATTCCAGCATAGTAGCATTCGTAATCGTCGTAATTTTCATTGTATTCAAGCCGGACGGCATCATCGGCGACAAGTCGGTTGAAAAAGTATAAGGGACAAACGAGAGGAGCTAAAAATGACAGACCTTGATTTTTCCAGATCTCAGGGAACCAAGATGTCCGAAAAAATTCTGACCGTCGCTTGTAACATCCTTGTGTTCGGATTGGTATTCCTGATGTTGCGTCTGCCATATCAGTTCAGTCTGACTCTTGTGGCTCTGGTGATTGCCGCACTGTTGTATATGGAGAAGAGCGGCGCGATGAATGCGGTGTTCTCGCTTTACATTCGCAACAAAGGACTGGCTGCTTCGTCGGCCATAGTTTGTATGCTGGCAATACCTGTATTGTTAGCCACATTCCGATATCAGTCCCACATAGCCGTCATGGCTGTCATTTATATTATGGTTTGCCTAGGCGTCAACTTTCAGATGGGTTCGGCAAATATGGTCAACTTTGCGCCGGCCGCGTTTATGGGCATTGGCGCATACTCGATGGCTGTAACCACCGTCAAGCTTGGCATCAGCCCGTGGTTTGGATTGCTCGTCGCCATAATTCTGTGCTCTGTCGCAGGACTTCTGATTGGGCTGCCAACTTTGCGAACGAAAGGTTATTATCTGTCGCTTGTTACCATGGCTTTGCAGTTGGCATTTACACAATTAATAAAGAACATTCCCTATATCGGCGGCCCGAACGGTTTAAGCGGAGTAAAGGCTCTTAATATTGGAGGATTTTCGCTTTATAAATCATATACATTTTTTGGGATGAAGCTGGCGCCGCACTTCTTTTATCTGATCTTCTGCATACTAATGCTTGCTCTGCTGTACTATATTGCCGTTCGGATATCAATCTCCAGATATGGTCTTGTGCTGAACAATATCGCGCAGGACGAAATCGCCGCGAACTGTCTTGGAGTCAAAGTTTCAAGCTACAAGCTGTTTGCGTTTCTGATTGGAGCGATCTTCTGCGGTATCGGCGGCGCGCTTTACGCCAGTCTGACTTCGTTTGTCGGTCCCAACGACTTTACCTTCGCGCGGTCTCTAGTATTTATTTGCATGGTAATTCTTGGCGGGATGGACAATCTGGTCGGTGTGTTGGTCGGAGCCTTTCTGTTGACTGTCATAACAGAGAAGCTGAGGGATTTTTCCGACTACGCGCAACTGATCTATGCGCTGTTGCTGGTAATTATTCTCATTGTCCGGCCTTCCGGCCTCATCCCCAAACGCGTGCGCAACTATTGCGCGATCTTCGGTCGGGAACTCCTTCCCCCTTCGCGGCAAAACGTGTCGGAACCCACCGATACTCAATAACGCGATTTGAAACCTGTATTCAAAAATGGTTGAATTTTGTTTTTGCGATTTAATTGGCAATTCCAAATATCACTATATATCACTTGAGGGGAAGGTTTGAGATGAAAATTGAGGCTGTGATGTTTGCGGTAATCGCGTCATTTGCGCTGGCCGCCGCGCTCGCGTCCGTCGCCTGTGCTTCGGATGGCGTTTTTACCATGAAGGTTGGCGGTTTTGAGGTCAGCATGCTATCTGAGGTTCAGAGAAAGGGCGGGCTGGACATCCTGATAGGGGCGTCGAGCTCAGATGTCGAGAGGTTCATCCCGGACGGCGAATACCCGAACGCGGTGGCGGTTTATATGATACGCTCCGCCGATGGCGTCGTCCTAGTGGACACGGGCTATGGAACAGCCCTGGAACGAAACATGGAGTCACTCGGGGTCAGGCCTGAGGATGTGAAGGACATCCTGATAACCCACAGCCACGGGGATCACATAGGCGGCCTGCTGAAGGAGGAAGAGCGGGCGTTTCCGAACGCGCGCATTCACGTCTCCAAGGCGGAGTACGAATGGTCGCCCTCCATGAGGGATGCGTTAGACAAGTACGGCGGCGACGTAAACATGATCGGTCCCGGCACCCTGGACGACGGCGCGGAGGTCCTGCCTGGAGTGCGAGCCATAGCCGCTTACGGACATACACCTGGACACACCATGTTCATGCTGGAGTCAAAGGGCGAACGACTGCTGTTCTGGGGAGACCTCACCCACGCCATGGCCATACAGATGCCGCGTCCGGGCGTGTCGGTGCGCTACGACTCGGATCCTGTCAAGGCCGCCGAGGTTAGGAAGTCTGTGCTCGAATACGTATCAAGGAACAAGATTCCAGCAGCCGGTGCCCACATAGCTTATCCAGGCGTCGGCGATATCTCTGCCGATCAGGAAAATCCCGGGGGCTACAGGTTCACGCCGAAAAACTGACGAACATTATATAATAACTTCGATGACGTCCCTATGCACGTTGCGCTTCGCGGGCGCATCGAAGGGAGGGTTCGTGAGTGGCCGAAGAATTGCTTGAGCCCGGCGAGGGGGACAAGACGACATCCGTCGGAAACGGGGCGATCAAGTCTCTTTTCCGCGACCGGCGGGTTCGTCGGATGGCGGGGACTCTGTGCGCCGGCTTGGCGCAGGGAATTATTGTCTATTTCATGGACCAATCGCCTCAGCAGTGGCATTGGTTCTTAACGGCCTTTCTGTTGCCGTTGCCGTTTTATCTAGCCCGCGACGTCTCGAAGCGAACCGCCGCAGCTCTGATCCCGTGGGGCGCGCTTTTGCTCCTTCTTGACGCCGAGGGGATCTTTTACGAAAACCCATACGTAAACTGGCGGAATATGACGCTCTCCGCGATGGCGTCTGCGGGAGCGCTGATGACACTGCCGAACTTCGTCTCGTGGATCGACGGAGAGGGAGCTTTTCCCGAGTGGCGGATCTCCTTCCGGCACCTGTCGCGCATGTTCTTCTCGTCGATCATCGCAGGGCTCTTCCTGCTTTTGTGTTTTGCCGTGCTGGGCATCGGAGACGGGCTTGCCGGGATGATCCGCGGCGGTTTCAGATATGTCATCCGGTGGTTTGTAAGGCATTCCGTCATCATGGCGTGCACAGCGTGGGGCGTCGCCTTCTGCTGGACGGCGAACGCCAAGACGCTGCTCGAAGCCCTGGAGAGATACGTTCTCGCCCTGTTCTCATGCCTTATGCCGTTTTTGTCGGTCTTAACTCTGTCCTTCTTGATCGCTTTGCCGGTCGGAGGAATCGACATTCTCGTTAAAAATGGGATCGGCGCGGCTCTGTCGAAGAGAATCGACGTGTTCTGGGAAAGGGGGTTCAGCAGCGGCATACTCTTGGGGATTTTACTGGCCTCCGGGCTCTGCGCTTTCGCAGCCTGGCAGGGCGGCGTCAAGGACGACGGGCGTCCTCGCGAACCGTTCGTCCGTCCTTTGAACATCCTCGTAAAGGCCGCCCTCGTCCCGCTCCCGATATTTTGTCCGCTTCTGGTCTACACCATAGGGCTTCGCGTCGCGCAATACGGTTGGACGACGGATAGGGCGGTCGGCATGTTTCTCGCCGCAGCGTTCGGCATGTGGAGCCTGGCGTGGGCGTTTTTCCTGGTAAAGAACTGGAGGGCTTGGCCGGTTTTTTACGGGCGCGTGAACAGAATCGCCCTTCCTCTATTCGGCATAGCTCTCATCCTGCTTTCGTCTCCCGTATGCGACGTCAGAAGGATAGTCCTGCGCGAGCGATTGGAATGGCTCCGTGAGTCCGTCCGAACCGGCGGGGACTCCGCTGAATTCGACTGGGATTATGTCGCGCGTCATCTGGGCGTATACGGCGTTCGTATCATGGAGGATCTGGAGACTGGCGGCGTCGCGGGGATTCACGAGAAATTCGGCCCGTTCGAGGACGAATCGCAAGCGGTGGAAATCCTGGCTGATATCGCCGCCGGACTTGCCTCGGTAAAAGAAAAACCGACGTCTTACGGCGAACGCGAGCGGAAGATGAAATACGAGGACTTTGTGTCGAGCGCGAGAAACGCCCCCGTGTTCGGCGGGGAACTCGGTCCTGACGAGAGGGAGCGTCTGGCGCGCCTGCTCCCGAAGTATATTGTCACGCGCGGAGGAAGTCGGAGCAGCAGGGAGGTCGGCTTCTTTTATCTGGAGGACATGGACGGCGACGGAGAGGATGATGTCCTGCTGGGTCAGGGGGATGACGTTTATCTGATCTTCGATGACGAGGCTCTTCTGTTGAACAAGTGGTACGTGCAACATGGAGCAGGCGGTGCCGCTGCGGACAACAAGGCGGTCATATCCGCGGATGAGCAGAAGGTGATAGGGTATCGGTGGAATATGCTCCTGATAAACGGCAGGTTATTTTTCGTTGATCCCAAGGATACGGTCAGGATAGATTCGGAGGAAGCGAACGCGCCCGGAACGGAGCCAAACGGCGCCGCCTCGCCAAGTCCCTTGAAATAGCGCTCATGACACCACCGACGCCCTGAATCATGAGATAATATGCGGAACGCTAGATTTGGAGAGGAGTCGCCAATATGAGACTGAACAGCGTCACGGACGAGGCTTTTTCGAGGTATGGGATTCTGCTGGAGGGATATGATTTTTCTGAGATGTTTTCCGTGCTGCGCGAGGGGACCGCGCTAAAACCACACGATGGGGTCGTTTATGTCGCGAGCGACGCCAAACTGGAGTCGCTCGGAGTTTCGAAACAGATAGCCGACAGGGCCTTTGGGGGAATGCCCATTCAGGTCGGCTACACCGCAGGAAGCAACGATATGTTGAACTGTCTCGAATACCACAGGGGAAGCGAGATTTGCGTCTCGGACGACGACATCATCCTTCTGCTCGCCCCTATTCATAAGATGAAGTCTTTTAACCTCCACACTTCCAACGTCGAGGCCTTCTTTATGCCAGCCGGACGAGCCGCGCTTCTGTACGAGACGTCACTGCACTACGCTCCTTGCGACGCGATAGGCGGCGACGGATACAGGATAGCCGTTGTGCTGCCGCGAGGCACCAACATGGAGGGCCCAGCCTTCGAGCCTGTGACGGCCGAGGACAAAGCCCTGCGCTGTAAAAACAAGTGGCTCCTGGCGCACCCCGATTCGCCGGAGGCAAAGCAGGGGGCTTACGTCGGGCTGTCCGGAGACAACATAAAGGTCAGCGCCGATTTATTTAAATGACACGCGCGGCTGGCTCAGGAACCGCAGGCCGCAGCCCAGAGGACATGCAAACAACTTCTTTTAAAGTCATTAAACCTCAGGCAGATATTTAAAATTAATCCTGAATAAACATTTTAAACCGAGAATCAAAGCGATAGTACGGGGTGTGACTATCGCTTAGATTCTCTTATTATGTTGCAGTGATAATATGTTAACTCACATTCATTAATATTAAATCATTATAATTACCTATTATGTCATTTATAGTAATTAATATCTTACATTTTAATCCATTAATCGTGATATTCCGCCCGCACATTTATTATGTTGCTTTTGTATTCAAGGAATACATCGTATTTAAAATAATTATAATTTAATATATAATATTTTAGTATGTTAATATTATTATATTATCGTTCAAACAAACTTAAAGAAATGTATGTTTACTGTCAGATGCTTAAATGATAAAAATTAAAGAGCTCCGATTAATTCGCAAAACGAAAAATTCGTCTTGTGGTTTAACCGGCGCTCTCTTAAATCAGCCTATTTTTATATCTGGATATAGGGTTTGCTCTGCTTGATTGGGTTATTTTTCGAACGGGAAACGGTACTGGATAAGCCCCAGCTCGTCGCGGACGGTTATCAGCTCTTTCTGCACGCTTTCGTTTACAGGCACGCCGATTTCTTTTCGGTCCAGCCACACCAGGTATTCCTTTTCCCCTGCCGTGTAGATTCTGTCTCTGCCGGGAGCTTTTTTCGAATTTCTGATGGCCCTCAATATCTCCCCAGCCGTCTTTTTGAAGGAGTCCAGAGATATGAAACTCTCGACGTTGATCGCTATGAAAAAGTGACCCAGGCGGTGAGGACATTTTTTGCCATCGCTGTCTATACCGTTGAGCTGTTTCATGAAATTTCCATTTTGAAGGGCAGCGGACAGTATCTCGACCACGGTGGCGTAGCCGAATCCCTTGTAGCCTGCGAGCTCGTCCCCGAATCCGCCGAGCGGCGCCAGCGACGCATTTCCGCTGAGCAGCGCCGTCAGGATTTCCTCCGAGTTCGTCATTGGCGCTCCGTTGCTGTCGATCACGGTACCTACTGGCGTCGGCAGTCCGTTTCGCGCGAGCGCCTCGATGGTTCCCCTCTGGACTATGGACGTGGCGCAATCAAGCATGAAATCAAACGGCTCGTCGGTCGGAATCCCGAACGCCAGCGCGTTTGTGCCAAGCATGTTATCAATTCCGAATGTTGGCGAGACTGATGGCCTGGCGTTGGTACCCGAGATCCCGACGCAACCGCTGCGCGTCGCCATGGAACCGTAGTACCCGGCTATGCCGTAGTGCGTGGAATTAGTTGCCGCCACCATGCCCAAGCCATACTTCTTCGCCTTGTCTATCGCCATCTGCATAGACTTTGTGCCTACCACCTGTCCCATCCCGTCGTGCCCGTCCACCAGAGCAGTGGTCGGGCCGTCTTTGAGAATCTCCAAATTTGTCTCTGGCTTTTGGATTCCAGCCTTGATGCGGTCGAGGTATATCGGCTTCAGGCGGTTGAGTCCGTGAGATTCTATCCCCCTCCTGTCCGCCTCCAGAAGAACGTCCGCGCAGATCAGTGAATCCTCGCGCGGAACGCCGTAACCGCAGAATACGTCCGCGACAAATTTCTCGACAAGGTCCCATGGAATTGGCGCGTATGGCATGTGTCTCCCTCCAGAAAGTCAAAATATGGAATTGTTCGAGTGAATCGCTGATATTATATCACTGAGTACCGCGAACCACTGAACAGAAGAAAACCCAGAAGAAAACCGTGGGACTCCGCCCACTCCCGCCAGTGAGCCTGCTCCCTGGACCCTCTTAATTTTTTTATTTTCACCTGAAGGGTGAAAATAAAAAAATAGTAATAGGGTCAAGGGGACGGAGTCCCCTTGCGGGGTGTGGGGGCGGAGCCCCACGGTTTTGTCTTGTGGTTCCATGCACTATCGCGGTATGCGCCTCATGACCGTGGCCGCCGCCAAAACAGCCGCCATGAACAAAACAGCCGCCCCGGCTCCACCATTGCAGCCGCCGCCTCCGTATCCTCTGCCGATTCTGCTTCCGCTTCCGCCGCCCTGCGAGTTGTCGTCGGGCCTGGTTGCGTCCTTCCACTTGTTCAGCCATATCGGGTCCACTATCGAGTTGTCGTTCAAGCCATCGGGGACAATGAGATAACCGCCGCTCTCATACGCCTCCAGAATGGTGTCGTCCAGAACGTAATACGACAGCGTCATGTCGAGGGCTTCTCCGCCCGTTATGTCCAGTATGCCCAAGTCCACAGCCCTCTGGGGAGTCAGAATCCCGTCAACGAGACGAGTGTACCAGCCGGCGCGTTCGCCCTGGTGTATCTCCTTTTGTAGGACATAGAACTCGAATATATCGTCCAGATGCGCGTAAGGGTTCCTGAGCACTTCGTA
>JAISLO010000182.1 GCA_031290815.1 Synergistaceae bacterium
TATATCCTTCCACGCCTCGTCCAGCCAATTGCCTTCCACATCAACCACCACGCCTTCATGCGTGAATATTAACTGACATCTCGTCCTCGATCAAGAAAAATCATATTACAAAGAGAAACAAATTGCCGCAGACAGACTGCGTCAATAACCAAACGGACAACGGGGATATTTGACGGTGCAAGCGAGCCTATCTCAAAATTTGACATCTTTCAAGAGAAAATTGATTCTATAATAAATAGCACACCAGCGAGAACAAGAGAATTATCGGCAAGATAATCAACGACAAAGTCCAATTATTCAACGACCTTGTCCCGTTAGATGAAAACTCCTTTGCCAGCAGCGAAAGAATATAGATGTCTTACTGCTTAATCGCTCGGCAAAAGTTTTTGCTCGCGAGCATATCTAGGAGCCTGTCGGACGTAGCCATGCTGTTTATTTTAGGCAAATGCCTGATAATCATTTACAAGGCCATTTCGTTACGTCCTGCGGGCTCCTATTTAGTATTACATCAAGGTCAATGGCTTTAATAGGTCCTGAATTGGACAAAAAATGAAACTACGTTCTGACTTTGCCGCGCTAAAAAACGCCCGTCCTCATTCCGCCGCCGCCTGCGCGAAGTCTTCGATCAGGTCCTCTGGGTCCTCAAGGCCTACGCTCACTCGGATCAAGTCGTCGAAGACGCTGGCGGCTCTTTTTTGTTCTTCCGTGGAATGAGCGTATATGGTGGAAGCTGGGTGGATTACAAGCGTGCGAACGTCGCCGATGTTCGTGGCCACATGCGCGTATTTCAATCTGTCGATCAGCCTGAACGCCCGTTCCTTCGATCCGGCCCTCAGCGTCAGCAGGGAGCCGCCCTGCCCGTCCTTCATCTGGGAGTCTATGCTGCTCTTATAGGGGCTGCTGTCGAGGCCGGGATAGTTTACGCTCGCGATGTTCGGGTTGCGTTCGAGGGATTTTGCCAGGGCCAGGGTGCTGCTGCACAGACGCTCCATCCTCAGTCCAAGTGTTTCGAGCCCGAGACTGCTGAGATAGGCGTTCTGAGGCGACATGCAGGGACCGAAGTTGCGCCAGATATCCTGCCTCAACCTAGCGGTAAAGGCAAATTTGCCCGCCTTGCGGTATTCTTTCAGAGCCTGAAATTTTTCGAAATCCCACCCGAATTTTCCGCCGTCTACGATGACTCCGCCAATGGCGCTTCCGTTGCCGTTGATGTACTTCGACGATGAGTGGACGACGATGTCCGCGCCGTGTTCCAGTGGGCGTATCAGCGCCGGAGTCGCCGTGGTGCTGTCGATGATCAGCGGGATGCCGCGGCGCTTCGTGACGTCAGCGAGCTCTCGCACGTTGACGGTGTTGAGCCCCGGATTGCCGATCAGCTCCGCGAAAACGGCCTTTGTATTTTCGTTCATGCGGGCCTCTACGGATTCGGCGGTCATGTCCTCGACGAAAGAGGCGTGGATGCCAAAGTGCTCGAAGTCGTCGAACAAGCCCAGCGTTCCGCCAAAGAGGGCGCTGCCGCTGATGATCTCATCCCCTTTTCGCAGGATGCAGAGAAGCGCCATAGATATCGCCGCCATGCCGGAGGCGCAGGCCACCGCTCCCATGCCCCCCTCTATAAAAGCCATGCGCCGCTCGAACGCCTCGACCGTCGGGTTGCCGATCCGGGTGTACGCGAAACCGGGGGCTCTGTTGTCGAACACCCGTTCCAGAATCGCAGAGGATTCGTGGGCAAACGCCGTGTTTTGATAAATTGGCGGCAGCGTCGCCCCGGTCCTGTCTGACGTGTCCTTACAGCCGTGCAGCAGCAGTGTGTTGAATTTCATGACGCGGTCTTCCTCCTCGACTGGCGGGGATCAGTCATAGACCCCCGGCTCACTCCAGATCCACTTCTTCCGATGACGCGATTCCATTTTCAATGTGAAAGGCCTTCAACATGGGCTCTTCTCCCGCCAGGGAGAGGATGAGATAGCTGATGGAAGGATCGTAGGCGAGGCGGATGTCCTCCTCGGACGGACGCGCCGGGGTTTCGGGATGCGAGTGAAAATTGCCCAGAAGCGCGAGCCCGTTTGCCCGCATGTCCTTCACAGCTGAGAGCTGTTCGCGCGGGTCGATGGAGAAATGTTCGCGGCTCGCATCGACGTTGGTCATGAAATACACCTTTTCTATTATCTTGACCCCTTCCTCGGCGCGTCCGGCAACCAGCCCGCAGACCTCGTTCGGCAGACCGTTCTTCGCGTAGGCCGCTATCGCCTCGCGGTCGGAGTTTTTCATCCGTATCCTGCAGGCCGCTGTCATGGTTCGATATTACAGACGGCCGGGGCGTAGTCGAAGGGCTTCGTAATGGCGGGGTGTTCTCCGCATACGGCGCATCCGCCCGCCTTATCGGGGAGCTTGACCTTGCGGAACTTCATCTCCAGAGCGTCGTATGTCAGCAAAAAGCCGGTCAGCAGCTCGCCGGCGCCGGCGAGGTACTTCACGGCCTCCATAGCCTGCAGGCTGCCGATAACTCCTCCCATCGCCCCGATAACTCCCGCCTGTCTGCAAGTCGGGACCGCGTCGGGAGGCGGGGGATTGTCAAAAACACATCGGTAGCAGGGCCCCTTGCCGGGAACGTAAGTCATGAGCTGCCCCTGAAAACGTATTATGCCGGCGTGGGAGAAGGGCTTGCGCGCTATCACGCACGCGTCGTTGATCAAAAATTTGGCCGGAAAGTTGTCGCTGCCGTCGATGACGAAGTCGTAGTCCGTGATCAGATCGAGAATATTGTCCGCGACCGCGAGTGTCTGATATGCGTTCACCTTTATATCAGGGTTGATCGCCTCCATCTTCTCCCTAGCAGACTGGACCTTGGGCCTGCCGATGTCGGCCGTGGTGTGGATGATCTGTCTTTGCAGGTTGGATAGATCGACCTCGTCCGCGTCGGCTATGCCTATGACGCCAACCCCGGCGGCGGCCAGGTAGAGCGCCGCGGGCGAACCAAGCCCGCCGGCGCCGATGATCAGCACCCGGCCCTCCATCAGGCGTTTTTGTCCCTTCACGCCTATTTCCTTGAGGATGATGTGCCTGGAATAACGGGTCATCTGTTCGTTTGAAAAGGACATCAGAATCCTCCGCCCATGAAGTAGAGGAACTCGACGCTGTCGTTTTCCTTGAGCAGCGTATCGTCAAATTCCTCGCGTTTCAAAAATTCATCGTTCAAAGAGACGGTGACGTACATCGGCATCTCCACTTTTTCCGCTTCCAGGAGTTTCGTAACAGTCAAATCCGGCGGATACTCCTTTTTAGTGCCGGCAACGGTAAGAATCATATCTTCCCCTCCCTCGTCCATTTTTCGCTCACTCTTTACGCACAATCAAGCTCCAGGTTCCATCTCCGTTGTCGAGCAGCTTCAGGATTTTGTGCCCTTCCTCCTTGACGCTGCGCGGCACGTTTTGAACCGGCTCTCCGTCGTTCATCCGAATGGACAGTATTTGTCCGGCATCAAGCTCTTCCAGGGCCACCTTCGCCTTGACGAACGTTACGGGACAGACGACGTCGGTGATGTCCACGGTCTGGTCCACGGCATAATCAGCCATGATAGACCTTTTCCATTTCTTCTTTGAACACATCCCACCCGGCCCGGTCTATGGATACTCGGAAGCGTTCGCCAGGCTTCGCGTGCTTCGCGAAAAATTCCAGCGCGCCGTCGGCAACCCTGAAAAACGTCCCCTTGTCCTTGATGATTGGGAATATCTCGTTGCCCTTCGCGATCATGTTGCCGAACGTACCGCCAAAGGAGATAATGTAACCCGGCTCGCCTTTCCACGCATCCGTCGGGCAGGATTTGACGCATCTCCCGCAGTTGTTGCACTCTCCCTCATCGAGGACGACGCGGTCTTCGGATACGGACAGCGCGTTTGTGCGGCAAGCCTTGACGCAGACGCCGCAGAGGGTACACAGGGTTTTATCCCAGCGGATCTGGTAGCCGCCCTTCACCCCTATGTCGTTCTCCTCGGCCTTCAGACAGTTGTTCTGACAGCCGGTCACTCCGAATTTGAACTTGTGAGGCAGTTCCCTTCCAAAATACCGTTCGGATATCTCCACAGCGAGCGGATACGTCTCGATGCAGCCGCTGGGACAGATCTGGTCGCCCTGACAGGCCGTCACGGTACGCACCCTGGGCCCGCAAACCCCGGTGGGCACCCCTCCTTCGAGCAGTTCCGACTTGACGGAGTCGATGTCCCCGAGTTTCATGAATGGTATTTCGACCCCCTGACGCGAGGTCAGATGAACATGGCCGTCGCCGTATTTTTTCGACACGTTAGCGATCGTGATCAGCTGCTCCGCCGTAAGGTTTCCTCCTACCACCTTGAGCCGCAGCGAAAAGTTGTCCTTTTGCTTCTGACGCATGAAACCGCCGTTTTTAAGAGCCTTGTAGTCCACCGCATCAGCCATGCGAATCCTCCTCCATCTCCATCACCAGCAAGTTATTCTCTTCTCCTCCGCGAACCGTTCGATATACATATTAAACAGCCAAGAATTATGTATCTATGTTCCATTTTTGTCAATCGAACGCCGCGCCTCCAACCTCCAGCGCAAGAGAAACACAAACCCCGCTGGCCTGCTGCGAGAACAGGTGTTGAGGTATGTTCGCGTCAACAATGTTTTTCACCGGCGAGATGCGATAATTATGAAGCAAAGGGGCGAAAAATTCCAGATCGATGTGGTATTCTCTGAGACGACAGTCTTCGGAACAGACGGAGACGCCTCGCGCGGGATACGAGTCCGCGCAGGCCGCGTTGGGAGGGATGGGCGTGAAAAAGGTGCTTGTGACTGGAGGTGCCGGATACATCGGCAGCCACACCTGCGTAGAACTCCAAGACGCTGGATACGAGGCGGTTGTCGCAGACAGCCTCGTAAATTCGAGCGCGGAGGCGCTTCGCAGGGTGGAGAGAATTACTGGAAAGAGCGTAAAATTTTACAGGACGGACATCTGCGACGCCGGCGAATGCGACCGCCTGTTCGCGGAGAATCCCGACGTATGCGCCGTGATACACTTTGCCGCGCTAAAGGCCGTGGGCGAGAGCGTCAGACTGCCGCTCGAGTATTACTCGAACAACCTCAGGGGCGCCTTGAACATCATTGACGTCATGAGGCGGCGCGGCGTCACGGGATTTGTGTTCTCGTCGTCCGCCACGGTATACGGAGATCCGGCGAGCGTCCCAGTGCGCGAGGACTTTCCGACCTCCGCCACAAATCCATACGGGGCGACCAAACTATTCATCGAGCGGATTCTCGGCGATATCTGCGCCGCGGACCCTTGTTTCAACGCCGTGATCCTGCGCTACTTCAACCCGATAGGCGCTCATTCGAGCGGCGAAATAGGCGAGGACCCAAGCGGCATACCCAACAACCTCGTCCCATACATAGCCCAGGTCGCCATCGGCAGGCTCGCCCGCGTCCGCGTGTTTGGCCGCGACTACCCGACGCCGGACGGCACAGGGATCAGGGATTATATTCACGTGACGGATCTCGCTCGCGGCCACGTCGCGGCCCTCGAAAAACTCGAGAGCGGGTGCGGGAAGTTTATATGCAATCTCGGAACCGGGCGCGGTTACAGCGTGCTCGAAGTGATAGCCGCATACGAGCGGGCGAGCGGCGTCCGCATTCCCTACGAATTTTGGCCGCGCCGCGCCGGGGACATCGCGGAGGTGTACGCCGACCCTTCGAGGGCGAGGGACGAGCTCGGCTGGTCGGCGCGGTACGGCATCGACGACATGTGCGCGGACTCGTGGCGCTGGCAGAGGGCAAACCCCAACGGATACGGGGATAAAAGCACTGATTGAATTGAACTGATATGGCAGGGTGTATAATGCACGTGCTTTTTCACCCGTGATGGACAGAATTGGAGGTCGTCGGAAGGATGAGAGGAATTGTCACCGTGCTGGGAAAGGATTCCGTTGGCATCATAGCGAAGGTGTGCTCGTACCTGTCGGAGAAAAACGTAAACGTGCTCGATATCGCTCAGACGATAGTCGGAGGCTATTTCAACATGATGATGATCGTCGACCTCGCAGTCGCGTCGGAGTCTCTCGCGCCAATGGCGGAAGGACTCGAAAATCTGGGACGTGACATCGGCGTCGTCGTCAAGCTCCAGCACGAGGACATATTCAACGCGATGCACCGGATATAAAATACGATGATAAATATCTACGAGGCTCAGGAAACAATCCGCATGATATCGGAGGCAAACCTCGACGTTCGCACCATCACGATGGGCATCAGCCTCCTGGACTGCGCGGACGGCGATCACGACGCCTTTTGCCGCAAGATCTACGACAAAATAACCACGAGGGCGGAGCGTCTGTCCATCGTCGGGGACGAGATCGCCAAGGAGTACGGCGTTCCGGTTGTGAACAAGCGCATATCGGTGACTCCCATAGCGATAGCGGCCTCCGGATGCCGCTGCGCTGACTACGTCGAGGTCGCACGCACGCTCGACCGGGCGGCTGGGACAATAGGGGTCAACTTCATAGGCGGTTTCTCGGCCCTCGCCCAGAAAGGGATGACGCAGGGGGACCTCAAGCTGCTGGACTCCATCCCGCAGGCCCTCTCGGAGACCGAAAGGGTGTGTTCATCCATAAACGCGGCATCGACGCGTTCGGGCATAAACATCGACGCAGTAAACAAGGTCGGGCTGATGCTGAAGGACCTCGCGTCGAGGACGCAAGCGCAGGACTCCATCGGATGCGCGAAGTTCGTGGTGTTTTGCAACGCGGTCGAGGACAACCCATTCATGGCCGGCGCCTTTCACGGCGTCGGAGAGGGCGATTCAGCGATCAACGTCGGAGTGAGCGGTCCGGGCGTCATAAAGCGCGCCCTCGAGTCCGTGCGCGGGGCAGACTTCGAAACCCTGTGCGAGATGGTGAAACGCATGGCGTTCAAGATCACCAGGGTTGGTCAGCTCGTGGCTCAGGAAGCGTCCAAAAGGCTGAACGTGCCGTTCGGCGTCATAGACCTCTCCCTAGCGCCTACGCCGGCCATCGGGGACAGCGTAGCTGAGATACTGCACGAGATGGGGCTGGAGCAGCCAGGAGCCCCAGGATCGACGGCCGCGATAGCGATCCTCAACGACAACGTGAAGAAGGGCGGCGTGATGGCGAGCTCCTACGTCGGCGGCCTGAGCGGGGCTTTCATCCCGGTGAGCGAGGACCACGGAATGGCGGACGCCGTGCGAATCGGCGCGCTCTCTCTGGAAAAACTGGAGGCCATGACCTGCGTATGCTCGGTAGGGCTCGACATGATCGCCATTCCCGGAGACACGCCCGCCGAGACGATCTCGGGCATGATCCTGGACGAAATGGCAATCGGAATGATAAACAACAAGACTACTGCCGTTCGCCTAATCCCGGTCGCCGGGAAGAGCGCTGGCGACACGGCCAAATTCGGCGGACTGCTTGGCGAGGCCCCGATCATGGAGGTAAACCGCTTCGGATGCGCCGAATTCATGCGGCGCGGAGGACGCATCCCTGCGCCCATCCACTGTTTTAAAAACTGATTGCGCCCGCCCGTCACCTTCCCGGCGAGCTGTTGTTGTCTCCGCAGCCGCCGGAGCTCCCTTGCCCGCCGTTGCTGCTGCCTTCGCTGTCGTTGTCGGAGCTTCCGCTGCCCGAGCTGGAGTGCCCGGAGTGGCTGGAGTCTCCCCCGCTCTGAGACGAGCCGGAGGACGGGCTGGATGTGCCGCCTATTCCTCCGATGCCGCCTGGATCTTGGATGCCCTCCATCACGCCTATGCCCTCAGTCGTGGTCTCGGTCGTCGTGCTGATGACTCCGGAGACCGGGTCTACGTTCTCCACCGAGCTTATCGTGACCGAGTCCTGTATCTCCGTCATCGTAAAGCTGTCGCCGCTGTCGGTGTTAGTACACGAGACCGCGCTTCCCTCGCTCAGGTCCTCCACGGTCACCCGCTCGTATTTTTCCATCACCTCGACGCGCAGAGTCGTGCCCCTTATGCCTATCGAGCTCTTGGGGGTGGTCAGCTTGAAAACCTTCGGGTTGAACTTGACTATCGCTCCCGTTATTACCCTGGCGATTCCGTGAGCCAGACCGACGTTGAACCTCTTTCTCGCGCTGGTGAAGACCACCTCCTTCACGTCAACCCTTGTGCCGCTCCCCATCTCCAGTATCGAGTCGTCCAGGAAGTGAATCACAGCCGAGCCGTCAGAGTCGGTCTCCAGTATGTCGTACTCGTATATGTCGGACCCTTCTTCGAGGACCACTTCCCTCATGTCCCGAGTGGCGACGAGACGGCCTTCGAGCGTCTCCACATATCCCTTGGACTCATCTTCGAATGTCGCCGGCTCGCATGAAGAGGTCCAGAACAAAATCGAGATGACAATGAGCGGTATCGCCAGAAAACGCCTCATGCCTAGCCCCTCCTCCACGGCGCGCGCTTTCTGACCTCGGCCGCCGCCAAAACAGCCATCATGAACAAAACCACCGCCCCGGCTCCTCCGTTGCAGCCGCCGCCTCCGTATCCCCTGCCGATTCTGCTTCCGCTTCCGCCGCCCTGCGAGTTGTCGTCGGGCCTGGTTGCGTCCTTCCACTTGTTAAGCCATATCGGATCCACTATCGAGTTGTCGTTCAAGCCGTCGGGGACTTTGAGATAACCGCCGCTCTCATAAGCCTCCAGAACGGTGTCGTCCAGAACGTAATACGACAGCGTCATGTCGAGGGCTTCTCCGCCCGTTATGTCCAGTACGCCCAAGTCCACAGCCCTCTGGGGGGTCAGTATCCCGTCAACGAGACGAGTGTACCAGCCGGCGCGTTCGCCCTGGTGTATCTCCTTTTGTAGGACATAGAACTCGAATATATCGTCCAGATGCGCGTAAGGGTTCCTGAGCACTTCGTA
>JAISLO010000183.1 GCA_031290815.1 Synergistaceae bacterium
ATGGCGGACACCGGGAGGGCTGATAATCGACGAGTCGTACAACGCAAGCCCCAGCTCCATGTCATACGCTCTGAAGAACGTGCTGGAAATGGAGCTTGACGAAAGCCCCAGGAGAATAGCCATTCTCGGCGGAATGAGGGAGCTCGGAGCGGAATCCGGGTGGTGGCACGAGGTGATAATGAGCAGGGCAAGCCTCTTCGACGATGTCTACCTGATAGGCTCGGAATGGGACGCCTTGGAGACAAAGCAGGGCGCGCTGCGCGGAAAGTGGAAGAGCGTGGAAAACTTCATCGATGACTTCAACCCAAAGTCCGCGTCAAAGGCAGTGGTCTTGATAAAGGGATCCAGGTTCTACAGGATGGAAAGGCTTCTCCCCGTGCTGGGCGTTGAATCATGAAGATGAACGTGCTGGTCCTCGCGCTCATTTTCTTCATATTGGCCGTGGCCTTTCAGAGGATGTGGATAAACTTCATGCTCAGCCATGACATAGGCGAGGCGATAAAGAACTACGGTCCAAAGACTCATCTAAAAAAGAGGGGAACGCCTGGCATGGGCGGAATGATTGCCCTTTGCATGACGCCTCTGGTGGTGTTGGCGGCGTATTGGCTCGATGCCTCGGACGTAAAAACCATGGCTTATATATGGGCTTATCCAGTGATCTCGGCGTTGGTCGGCCTTGCCGACGACTTGCTCAAGATCTTCAGAAAGTCGAGCGAGGGACTCCGAAGCCTGCAAAAGCTGTGCCTTCAAATTTTCGTCACGGTTCCCTGGGCCTGTGCCGCTGCCGCGGGCGGGGTTTATCTGATGCCTTGGCTGCGCCTCGATTCGCTGGTTGGAATCCCGCTGCTGACCTTTCTGGGAGTCGGGATCCTGAACGCCGTGAACGTGACCGACGGTCTCGACGGCCTTGCTGGAGGCTCGATCGCCATATCTCTGGTCTCCATTCTCTTCTGGGCGAAATCCGATCCGGTAGTGATCTCATCGGTCCTCGGGCTGGCACTTTTAATCGCGTTCCTGTGGCACAACTCCAACCCTGCCGAGGTGTTCATGGGAGACGTTGGTTCGCACTTCTGGGCGGGATTGCTGCTAAGCCTGTGCGTGACGTGCCGTTCGCTTCTCTATCTGATTCCCGCCGCCTTCATCTTCGGCGTAGAAATACTGACGGTTGCCATTCAGATCGCTGCCATCAGGGGCTTTGACAGGAGGGTGTTTAAAATGAGCCCGCTCCACCACCACTTCGAGCTGCTCGGCTGGGGAGAATCGAGAATTGTCACCAGATTTTGGATGGCGCACGTCATCGGGATAACGGCCTCCACCGTAATAATATATTCATTATGCCGCGGGGGCGGAGCGTGACATGTCCCCGCCAGCCGCCGGAATGTCAAAGGTCACGGTGCTCGGAGCCGGAGTCAGCGGAAGGTCCATCGCGCTTCTGGCCTCACGGCTCGGCAGCTGCGTGTTCGTATCGGATGGAGGAGAGATTCGGGACGAGACCAGGGCTCTCCTGACGGATGGCGGCATCGCTTTCGAGTCGGGGGGACACACGGACAGGGCGCTCGATTGCGACGTCATAGTCGTCAGCTCAGGATTTCCGCCGTCGTCTGAGATCATCCACAGGGCAAGGGACAGAGGGGTGAGGGTGATGGGCGAACTGGATTTCGTCATGCCCCATCTGCGCGGCCGCGTGATAGGGGTCACTGGCAGCAACGGAAAGACGACGACCACTTCCCTGACCGCCCATCTCTTGAAATCACTCGGTTATAAGACGGCGGCCGCCGGTAACATCGGGAATCCCATATCGGACATCGCCGGGCTCGATCTCGATTATATAATAGTGGAGATGAGCAGCTTTCAGCTCCATTGGGCCTCCTCGCTCAGACTCGCCGGAGCCGTCGTGACCAACCTCGCGCCGGACCATATCGACTGGCACGGATCCTACGAGAATTATGTCAGGGCCAAGGCATCCATCCTCTCGTTTGTGGAGACTGACGGGTTTGCCATTACTCAGGCGAGTGACGCCGAGGCACTTGGGGAGTGCCGGGGGAGGACGTATCGCGTCTTCTGGGAGCGGCCCGCCGGTGTTCACTGGATTTGCCTCAGCCAATCGGACAAATCGTGCAGAATCGGGGAGAGACGGCTGTTCGGCTTCGAGGAGACAAACCTGATGGGGACGCACAACATGGAAAACGCCGCCATGTCAATGGCCTGCGTCGAACTCCTGGGCTGTGACGCCGATTCCGCGAGAAAAGGGCTTGGAGACTACGAGGCTCCGCCGCACAGATGCAGCCTCGTCCTCTCCTCGGGCGGCGTCAGATACGTCGACGATTCGAAGGGGACGAACATCGCAGCCACGGCAGCGGCCCTCTCGTCGATAGAGGGGAGCAAGATAATCATCCTGGGCGGCAGGGGCAAGGGCGAGGACTACTCACGGCTCGCCGATCCACTGAAAAAGCATGCGAGATGGGCGGTAATAATGGGGGAGGCGTCGGCCGAGATGGCCAGCGCCCTCGATTACGCCGGTTACGATAGATACGCTCTGGCAGTGGATATGGAGGAGGCCGTCGCGAAGGCCTCGGAGTTGGCGGAGCCTGGCGACGCTGTTCTCCTGTCGCCGGCATGTACGAGCTGGGACATGTACAAGAATTACAATGAACGAGGCGATCACTTCGCGAGATTGGTGAGGGAACTGCATGAGACTGCTTGAGGGCGCTAGGGCCGAATCCAAAATGGAAGAGATCGGGCCGGCGCCGAGGATAGACCCGCTCGTCTGGATGGTGCCATTGGTGCTGAGCAGCATAGGCATCCTGATGGTGACGTCAACGACGAGCCCGGAGTCGTTCGACATGACCGGCACCCCCTTCACAACAGGGATAAAACAGCTCAAATGGCTGTTTATAGGGCTGTGCGCCATGTTGTTCATTTTCAAGGTGCCAATGCGCGTCTGGTACAGATTTGGCGGCGCGCTGTGGTGCATGTCCTTCATCATGGTTATATTGACACTGATCCCTGGATTGGGCTCGTCGGCCGGAGGCGCGAAGCGCTGGCTGCGGGTATTTGGCGTGTCGATTCAGCCGTCGGAGATAATGACGCTCGCCGTGGTGTTTGTCATAGCGAGGCTGGCGGTCAAGAACGAGATGAACCCAGTCAGGTGTTTCTCTGGCGTGCTGATTTTGACGATGGCGTCCTGTCTGCCGCTGATGCTGCAGCCGGACCTCGGCTCCACAATCCTGACCGTTTTGATCTGCATGGGAATGTACGTCGAGCGCTTCGGGTGGAAGCTGCCTCTGCTGACAGGAGCGATGGGGCTGATGGCTCTGCCGCCCTTCATAATATACGAACCCTACAGATTGCGAAGGTTCCTCGCATGGTTCAACCCCTGGCACGATCCGTCCGACACAGGCTTTCAGCCGATACAAGGCCTCATCGCCTTTGCCAACGGCAGAGGCTGGGGGTCCGGCCTCGGACACGGATTTCAGAAATTGAATTACCTGCCGGCGGCTGAAACGGACTACATATATGCCGCGCTGGGGGAGGAGCTTGGACTGATGGGCACGCTGGGCGTGCTGCTGCTGTGCACGTTGTGGATTATCCGGTGCCGCATTCTCTACAACCGCGTATCCGAGGGATTCGCCACGTCCATAGTATGGGGCGTCACCATCACGGTTGTACTTCCGATGTTCATCAATATCGCCGGAGTGACGAACCTGATGCCCCTGACCGGGATGCCCCTCCCTTTCCTGAGCTATGGAGGAAGCTCCCTGGTGATGATGTGGGTGAGGATCGGAGTGATGCTCAGAATGCACAAGGAATACTACGAGGCCTTATGATGCGGAGCAGGATGCTGTTAGTTGCAGGAGGGACTGGGGGCCACGTTCTTCCGGCGATAGCGTTCGGGCGCTGGATTGGCGAAAGACATCACGAAGTCGACGTTGGCTATATGTCAGGGACCAGGCCGATTGAGCTCGAGATCTACCGTTCGTCGTCAATCGAGCCGATGACGGTCGGCCTGGAGGGATCCCCGCTCGGTTCCCCCAAGGGCAGAAGGATCAAGAGGTGGATGGATCTCCTCCGCTCGTTCCGGGGGGCCGGTGTTCTGATTAGGTCCTTCGCGCCGAATGTGTGCGTCATGTTCGGCGGTTACATCTCCGCTCCGGCGCTCGTCGTCTCCAAAATCAAGGGGATAAAGTGCGCGATGCACGAGCAGAACGCAAGTGCCGGGAGGATTACCAGGCTGGCGCGAGTCCTTGGGGTTCCGGTGGCGACAGGCTGGGAGGTCTGCTGTCCATTCAAAAAAAGGGATTTCACCGCCGTCGGAGTGCCGATCCGCCGCCTGCGCATCACGGGGCGAGATGCCGCGTGGCACAGTTTGGGACTGCCCGCGCCCGTGCCAGAGGGGCCGGTCGTCGTAGTGATCACCGGATCGCTGGGCAGCGTTCCCATTCGCGGTGTTATAACAGAGCTAGCGCAGAGGGAGGAGTTCCGGGGATGGACGTTCCTCGTGAATGACTCGCACATTACAGAGCCGGCGAAGCATCTTTCGAATATGTTCATCATCCCGGCCAGGTGGGACGTCTCACCGGTCTACAGCGCGGCGGATATACTCGTGATAAGGGCCGGCGCGTCGACGCTGTCGGAGGTCCGAGCGATGCGGATTCCGGCGGTAGTGATACCGTGGAGGGCCTCGGCCGGCGATCATCAGATGAAGAACGCCATGCTGACGAAGGATGCGGAACACCTGAGAATTTGGGATGAAAATCTCGGAAGCATGGACGAATTAGCCGGACGGCTTCATGAGCTCAAACTTTTTCGCCCCGCATCGGCGGATCAGATCACTGAAAAGATGTATAATCTGGCTGATGATATTTGTGAGAGATTGTGGGATTTTGTGTATGCAATCATGCGCGATCAGAGCGCTTCGAAGGGAGACGATGACATTGGAGGTTAACGGGGCCTTCATCGATATAAAGACGCCGATGAGCATACATCTCATGGGGGTCGGCGGCGCTGGGATGAGCGGGCTCGCAATTCTGCTATGCGCGATGGGGCACGCGGTCAGCGGCTGCGACATGGAGGACTCGTTCTACCTGGAGAAAGTGCGTCAGGCCGGTGTCCGCGTGACTATGGGACACCACAGGGAACACCTCGACGCCTACGCGCCGGGCCTGATCATTCACACGAGCGCGGTTCCTCAAGACCATCCGGAACTCATAGAAGCGCGCAGAAGGGGAATCAAAGTCGCGAAGAGAGCCGAGATCCTGAGCATGATCTTCAACAGCCGAAAGGGTGTGGGCATCGCCGGCACTCACGGAAAGACGACGACATCGTCGATGATATCCCTTATCGCCGAGCGCGCCGGGCTGACCCCCACAGTGGCGATAGGGGGAGAGCTGTCCGATATAGGCTGCAACGCAAAGCTCGGCAAGGGCGAATTTATGGTGGCCGAACTTGACGAAAGCGACGGATCGTTCGAACTGTTCACGCCGGACGTTGCCGTGATAACGAACATCGATTGGGATCACATAGACCATTACCCTTCATATAATATGGTCATAGACGCGTTTTCCCGTTTCGCTGACGGGAAAAAACCCGGAGCTCCGCTCATCATCTGCGCGGAGGACCCCGGCGCCCAGAGGATGCTTTCCTTCGGCAACCATCCGGACGCCGTCACGTACGGCTGGGGATCGGGGTGGAACTGGGGTGCCGGGGACGTGCGGCATCATGCCGGAGGCGGAGTGGCCTTCACGGTGTTCAGGAAAGGGACCGAGATCGGCGGTTTGAGGCTCAAGGTCTCCGGAGAGCACAATGTCCTGAACTCGCTCGCCGCCCTTGCCGCCTCAGACGCCATGGGGATTCCGTTCGAGTCGGCGGCCGCCGCGCTGGAGACGTTCGGCGGCGCCAAAAGACGCCTTCAGTTCATCGGAGAATCCGGCGATATCATAATCTACGACGACTATGGACATCACCCGAGCGAAATACTCGTCACGATGGCCGCCATATCGAAGGCGTGGCCGAATCGCGCATTGCATGTAGTATTCCAGCCTCACAGGTACACGAGAACCGAGGCGCTGTACAGGGACTTCGCGCGAGCCCTCTCGACCGCCCGTCACATATACCTGCTGCCGATATACCCGGCGGATGAGGCGCCCATATCCGGGGTGTCATCGTTCCTGATAATGGACGAGCTGATCTCCATGGGGTTCGGCGACACGGTCGTCTGCGGGGATTTCAAGGAGGCGGCCGATCTCGTATGTGACGGCGCCGGAAAGGGCGATATAGTTCTGACGCTTGGGGCAGGAAGCATCGAAACCTTGGGCAAGCAGATAATGAATCGCATACAGGAGAAGATTGGCGATGGAGCAAGGTGTGCCGGCACTAGGGCTGTCGTCGCCTGACGGGCTGTTGAAAACTCGCGTTTCGTTAACCGGCGCGGATCTCACCACGCTCAGGATAGGCGGTGAGATCAGGAGGCTTCTCGAACCGCGTTCCGAGAGCATGCTTGCCTCCATGATGCGCCAGCTGAACATGGAGAGAAGCGGGTTTCTAGTGATCGGCGGAGGTTCGAACGTATTGATGACAGACGGCGTACTCGAGACACCCCTCATACTTACGACCGGCATTAACGAGGTGAGCGTCCGAGAGGATGGGGGTGTCGTCTTCGTGTCGTGCGGCGCCGGAGTCCGGTTGAGGGATGTCCTCGCGATGACGGTCAGAGAGGGTTGGAGCGGACTGGAGTTCGCGGCCGGCATACCGGGGACGGTTGGCGGGGCCGTAATGGGCAACGCAGGAACATTGCGCGGCGAAATCGCCTCCGCCGTTCATTCCGTCAGGGCGTCGCGCTTCGACGGAAGGTTTTTTGATTTCGGCGACGGCATGATCGAGTGGGGCTACAGGAAGTGCAGCCTGCGGGACGAGGCGCCGATGGTCGTATCTAACGTGGTGTTCAGGCTGCGAAGATCGGCGAGGGAGTCGGTCATCGAAGAGACATCGAGGTCGGCCAGCGACCGCAGGAATCAACCATCCGGCAGGATGACAGCAGGGTGTGTCTTCAGGAATCCGCCGGGAGAGAGCGCTGGCAGACTGCTCGAACTGGCGGGGTGCAAGGGGCTTTCAGTCGGCGGAGCGGTGGTTTCAGAAATCCACGCCAACTTCATCGAAAATTCCGGCGGAGCTACGGCGAGCGATTTTGCTGATTTGGCGCAAAGATGCCGGGAGAAGGTCATCGAGCGCTTCGGAATACGCCTGCGTTTTGAGATAATGACGCTTGGCGTCTCGCTGGAGGATTGATGGGACGGGGCCATGAGGGTGAAGCGTTGGAGACGGAGAATTCTGTTCGTGAGCCTTTTGCTTGGGGCTGTGTTCTTCTTGGAACAGAGATACAGCTGCATGAGGCTGAGGGATATAGAAATAATCCCCCCGAGCACGATCCCCAACTCACTGGTGTGGCGGGCCGTTCCCAGAGAGGCCGAGACCTTTTGGCCGGCGCTCTTGTTCTGGGGAAGGCGCTTCGCGAGGAAGGTGGAGAATTTTTATCCCGTCAGGCTCACGGTGAAGCTGACGGGGTGGGGCAGATACCGCGTTGTGGTTGAGCCTCTGGAGGTGTTTCTCACCGTGTCGTGGAACGGAAACATGTGGCTGTTGTCGACAAACGGGCGCATGTGGCTCGCGAAGCTCAAGGCCAACTCGAACGTGAAGGGGATAACGATTCCAAGGAGGCCCATACTGGCATGGGACGCGGGCTTGCCCCTGCCAATAGACCCGGAGAAGCAGGGGGGGGATATATATCCGTCGAGCCTCCCGATCGCCCGGATAAGAAAGTGGTACGACACTCTGGAGAAGATGGGCTGGAACGATAAAATATACTGCCTGCGAGCAAAGAAGATTGACGGAAGGCCTGTTGTTCAGCTGCTCATCGGCTCTGATGCCAGTATAACAGGGGAACTGATAGTAAAAGAGGACACGGAGGATTGGGCGCCGTTCGCCGCGGCGCTCGAGGACATATTTCCAGGCTCAGGCGGAGGCCTGCCGTCAGGACTCGTAGTCAACGCAACCTTTGGCGGCATGAAATTCACAGTTACCAGCATGGATGTTCGGTGATTTAGATTATTGTTTTAGATAGGAGGACCCCGCGTTGGTTAAAAAAACTTCAGCTAAATCCGGTTACAGGGATCCAGAAGTTCTGGTGGGGTTGGACCTTGGCACCAGCAAGGTGACTGTGGTGGTTGCGGAGAGGGACGGGCCCAGCGGAGAAGCTCAGATAATAGGAGTCGGACAATCCCCTTCTGAGGGAATCAGAAAGGGATTGATAGTCCATCTGGACCAGGCGGTGCGCTCCGTGAGACAAGCTGTTGGCGATGCGGAAAATATGGTAGGGCTCAAGCTCTCGGAGGCGACGGTCTCCTTCAGCGGCTGCGACGTTCAGAGCCTGCGGTCGAAGGGCATGATCTCGCTCGGCAGATCCCCGCGCACGGTGATCGAGGTCGACATCGCGCGAGTCATAGAAGCCGCTCAAGCTGACGTATCCGTGCCCAACAACCAGATAATACTCCACACCATTCCAGTCGAATACTCGCTGGACGGCAACAGCGGCATCGACGACCCGCTGGGAATGACTGGAATGAGACTCGACATCGACCTGGAGTCCGTGATAGTCCCGAGCGCTACGGTGCAGAACGTATTCAACTGCGTCGAGAAGGCCGGGATCACTGTGACGGGATTCGTCATAAAGCCGCTCGCGTCGGCGCTCGGCGCCATGACGCACGAGGAGAGCATGGCTGGAGCCGTCACCGTGGACATCGGCGGCGGCACATGCGGAGTGGCGGTGTTCTCCGAAGGACGCCCCAAGTCGCTCGCGGTCATTCCAGTAGGAGGCGACCACATAACGAACGACGTCGCATCCGTGCTTAAAATCCCCATGATCAAGGCCGAGGAGATAAAAAAGGAAGTGGACATCTACTCCAACGACAGGGAAGATCAGGATGACCTGCTCGAGTTCGACCACATGGGGAAGAACTACTCCTACTCGCTGGGCGAACTCACCGAGATCGTTCAGTGCAGGGTCGACGAGCTGTTCACATCGCTCGTCCGCACCGAGATAGCGAACTCCGGAGTCCCGATGCTGCCCGCCGGGCTCATAATAACGGGGGGTGTGGCGAGGAGCGCGGGGCTGGACAAGTACCTCTCAAGAGCCCTCGACATGCCGGTGCGCGTCTCGTCGCCCCTCGACGCCAGCAGGATGCCGCCGAACAAAAACGGCCCGGAGTATACATGCGCCGCCGGCATCATAAGGTACGCGCTGGAGCAGGAGCGCGACCCCTATCGTTATTTAGAGCAGTCGATGGACTTTATAACCACAAAACCGACTGTACGAGATCCCATTCAGCCTCCGATACGAAAGAAGTCCCTCTGGGATTCATTTGTAGACGTTGTAAAAGAACTGTTTTACTGACGCGCTGTTTTTTTGCTTGACGGTTCTTGTTTACCCTCTTGACAGGAGGAGAGATTATGCCGGAGATTTTTCAACTCGAAACGCAAACCCGCTCGAACAGGGAGATCATAAAGGTGGTCGGAGTAGGCGGCGGAGGCAATAACGCGCTCAATCACATCATCCGAGGTGGCGTCGCGGGCGTGGATTTTATTGCGGCCAACACCGATCAGGCGCACCTCGAGCTTTCGGAGGCCGAAAACAAGATCATCCTAGGCAAAGAGCTCACAAGAGGGCTTGGCGCCGGCGCCGACCCGATGATCGGACAGAAGGCCGCGCTCGAATCGAGGGACGAGATACGATCCGCGCTAGAGGGCGCGGATATGATATTCATCGCCGCCGGCATGGGCGGCGGGACCGGAACAGGAGCGTCTCCCATCATAGCGGGCATAGCCAAGGAGACTGGCACCCTTGTCGTGGCAGTCGTGACGAGGCCGTTTCAATTCGAGGGAAAGAGAAGGCTGGCGCACGCCGCCGAGGGGATAGCCCGCCTGAAAGAGCAGGTTGACGCCCTCATAGTCATCCCGAACGACCGCCTGCTCACGCTGTCCGACCGCAGGACATCGCTGAACGATGCGTTCAAACTCGCCGACAACGTCCTCCACCAGGCCGTTCAGGGAGTGACGGACCTCATCCTCCGCCCGGGGCTCGTCAACGTCGATTTTGCCGACGTCAGGACTATAATGAGCAACGCTGGGTCGGCGATTATGGGCATAGGCGACGGGAGCGGAGAAAACAGAGTTGTCACGGCGGCAAATAACGCGATAAACAGTCCTCTGATGGAGACACCCATGATCGGCGCCAAGGGCGTTCTGTTCAACGTATCGGGCGGCGCCAATATAGGCATTCACGAAGTTCAGGAGGCCGCCAGGATAATCGGCAACGCGAGCCACGACGACGCGTTCGTCATATGGGGCCATGTCTTCGACCCCGATATGGACGACTCGGTGAAGATAACGGTCATAGCGACTGGCTTCGACGAGGTTCCCTCCCGAGGGACATCTGCCGAACCGAACCAGGACATTCGTCAAAGGGAGGAAAGGGGATTCAAGCCGGACGCGGAACCGGCGATGAAGCAGGCGAAGCAGTTGTCTCCCCAGACGCAGACGGTAAAGAGGCGGCAGGATACGGGCGACGCGGATGTCAAAGCCGCAAACTCTCAGCAGGCGTCCCAATCGTCCGTGGACCAGGAGGGTTTATTCAATTCGAGCGGAATCCCGGTAAATCAGCTCGACATACCGTCCGTCCTGAGAAAAAAAAGATAAAGAAGTCGGCGTGGGCCTCATGGGCGGGCTACCGGGCGGAGGAACAGACAACTGGAGATATACCGGCCGGAGGCGATGTATCCTGCGCGTTGTTCTTTCCGGCGGATTACTCGGTCGGAATGTCCAACCTCGGTTATCATTACATATACAGGAGGCTGGCCGAACTCAGGGTCAACGTCGAGAGGTTCTTCGCCGTACCGATTCCGCACAGATCTGTGGATAGGGATACCCTGCTGGAGCGTTTTCCGGTTATACTTGCCAGCATATCCTTCGAGGGGGACATCCCGCGCTTCATCGGCTGGCTCAGGTCGAATGGCGTAGACCCTTCGCGAAGGAGCCGGGCGGTTGGATCTCCAATTATCGGAGCGGGCGGCGCGATTACATACATAAACCCCTTGTCACTCTGCGGAATCTGTGATTTTATAGTGCTGGGCGACGGCATTCCAGTTCTGGATTTCGCGGCGGATGTTTTGAGGAATGCCCGTTCGAAGGATGAAACCCTGGAGCGGCTGGCGGAACATCCTTCAATATTGGTGCCGCGCATACACATAGACCGCGCCGCCGAGGGAAAGCTGGAGATCTCGAAGAGTCCCGATATCTCCGCCGAATATGGGTACGGGCTTTGGGTCACTCCTGGTACGGTCTTCGGAAGGACTCTGCTCGTCGAGCTCCAGAGAGGGTGTTTCAGGAATTGCGCGTACTGCGCGCTGCCAAACTGCTTCAAACCACCGAGGCAGAGGGATTTGGAGCTTGTGAGGCGGGATATAGCCGAAGCGTCAGCTCGCTGCGGTTTTCGGCAGGTAGGTCTGGTCACCCCCGAAGCCGGAGATTACAGAGATCTGGACGATCTTCTCTCGTATCTGGAGTCATCCGGCCGCGCGGTTTCGTTTGCCTCGCTGAGAGTCGATAACCTGACGGAGACAGCCGTCAGGGCGTTGGTTCGAAGCGGCCGGCGCAGTGTGACGATTGCGCCCGAGAGCGGAGACGACGAGCTGAGGGCCGCCTGCGGCAAGCGTTTCACCAACGACGACATCGCTGAGACGATGGTAATGACCAGGAAACGAGGTATAATTGACGTTAAACTCTATTTTATGATCGGCCTTCCA
>JAISLO010000184.1 GCA_031290815.1 Synergistaceae bacterium
TTCCTTCGTTATTTCAATTCCCTTCGCGAGGTCGTCGAGAGGGATGTTCAAAGCCGGACGGTATCTCACCGAGTTTGTGCCGCAGGTGAGGATCAGCATGTGCCTCTTGAAACACTCGTTGATGAATTTCGAACGGAGCTCCGGCGTTTTCACGTCAAAGGCGCACATCAGGCCGCGGCCGCGCACATTCGACACAAATTTGCCAAATTCGTTCTGTAACTCGTTCAGGCCCTTGATTAGCGCCGGACCGGCAGTGTTTGTGACGTAGTCCAGGATCTTTTCATCGCGGTAGATCTCCAGGTACCTCGCGCCGCGAACCATATCGGCTACGTTGCCGCCCCACGTCGAGTTGATCCGGCTCGATACGCTGAAACAGTTGTTCTTGACCTCGTCGACCTTCGGACCGGCCATGATGCCGCAAATCTGGGATTTCTTGCCGAACGCGAAGATGTCGGGCGCAATCTGGTGCTGCCACGCCCACATCTTGCCGGTGATCCCCATCCCGCTCTGGACCTCGTCGAAGATCAGCATCATCTCGTTCTCGTCGCAGATCTCCCTCAACTTCTTGAAGAACTCCGTGCGGAAGTGGTTGTCGCCGCCCTCTCCCTGGATTGTCTCTATTATGATGGCGCAGTGCCCAAAGGGATCGTTGTTGATGACGCTCTTTATCTGCTTCAGCGCCTGCTCCTCTAGCCATTCGATTATTCCGAGGTTTTCCTTCTCCGGGAACGTTATCTTGGGATTGATTATTCTCGGCCAGTCCGTGAACTTCGCGAATCTCTGGTACTTATTGGGGTCGGACGTGTTGGTCAGCGAGAGGGTGTATCCCCCGCGCCCGTGAAACGCCTCGTTGAAGTGGATTACCTTCGTGCCTTTAACTCCTGAGATCGCGCCTCCAGGCGTAATCCTGCCGGCCTCTAGGAGCTTGTTCACCTTCCAGTCCATTGCCACCTTCAAGGAGTTTTCCACCGCCAAGGTGCCGTAGTCCACGAGGAAGAGGTGATCAAAACCGTCCGGCCTCGCCACCTCGCCGAAGGTCTTCACGAACTCTCCCATCTCGAGCGTGTATATGTCCGAGTTTGCCACCTTGTTGATCGCGGCGCGGAAGATCTTTTCCTTGAACTCCTCGTTGTTCAGCCTGTCGTGATTCATTCCGAACGGGGCCGACGCGAAGAACGTGTAAAAATCGAGCCAGTCCTCTCCTGTGCGGGCGTCTATAACGTGACTGCCCTTTGACTTCTCCATGTCAATAACGATATCGAAACCGTCGCGTAACATCAACCTCTCGATTGCCGGGAATACCTCATCAGGCTTCAAGTTGAACTTAACAGACACAACCATTCCCCCCCTCTGAATAGGCCGAAGCAGAAACAATGCCTGCCGCGACTCGTTCAGTTCATTGTACAATATGTTTTGGATAAAAACAATATCAGCAAAATATGCAACTCATAAAGGTCTTTTCGCGGCAAATAACGCACAATATTAAATTACTCATGACAAATAGCTTTCAATTTCCAAACGCCCGTGAAGTTCGCCCCGGTCCATTCCCGGACATGTCTTTGAAAATAATTTCCATGACCATTCGCTTTCGAGCACTTCCGGCCAGAACGGGAAGCTGCGGCATTGATGCGGTCTCGACCGATAGATCGCGCACCTGTCGTGGTTCCCCTCCAGGAAGACGCAGTCATAATCGGCCCGTTCCCGCAGCGACCTCTTGCCGTATCTTCTCCACACATAAAGACGCTCGAATCCATGTACGTCTATTCCGATCTCGTGCGCCATCAGACGCATTTCATCGTCTGTAAACAAGACCACGCCCGGCTCTCCGCGGCAGCATCTGCCGCAGCCCTCGCACGAGAAGCGCAAACCGTCCGCCCACCACGGCTGTTTCTCTCCGGCGTCAGACGCCGGCACTGCGCCCGTCCTCAGCAAGGCGGATGTTCTTCAGCGAGACCGCCATCCAGGCCACACCGACAACGAAGGCAAGCCCGCCCGTATACTGCCCCACTCTCAGCCCGAATATTCTGTCGCCTGACCTCAGGAAGTCGGCCGCTACCCTGTAAAGCCCGTATGACATGAGGAACGACGGCCAAAGCAACGCCCCGCGCGACGACTCTTCCGGAGTGCGCGCCATCTTCCTCTCGGCGATCCATAGGCATATCCCTATCGCCAGGGCCGCGAACGACTCGAACAGCTGCGTCGGATAAACAGGGGTCAGCCGGTCCCGCAGGAATCTGACGCCCAGAGGTGAATTGGTCGCGATGCCCTGACAGCATCCGTTCAGGAAGCACCCCCACCTGCCGACGAAGAGCAGCAGCGCGCACGGAACGGAAGCAGCCTCTGCGAAGTTGTTGACCGATAGCGAGAGCTTCCGCAGCTTATAGAGACCGGCCAGTCCCCCCCCTATGAAGCCGGGGCCGGATGAGAGACCGCTCTCCCAGATGTAAAGTATCCTGATCGGGGACTCCGCGTAACGAGACCAGTTGTCGATGTAGCCGCCTGCCGTCGCGCCGACGAGCACGCCGGCCATCACCCACTGGAGCACGCCGGTGACGTCGTTGAAGTCCATCGCGTACCTCTTCTCGGCGCGGCTCCTGGTCCAGATGACCATAGCCGCCAGCGCGAGCCCCCAGATCACGTAGTAGGACTCTACTCTCAGCGGTCCTATCCTGAAAAGGACTGGCAGCATGATACCGCCGGGTCAGAAGCGCCGCTTGCGGGGGCGCCGGTGTTTTTCCGAGTTGTCCCTGGGATGGACCACGATCTTGCGCATCGGCTCCTCGCCCTCGGAGGACGTGCTGATGTCCGAATTTCCCTGGAGAGCCACGTGGATGATCCTTCTTTCCCAGCTGGACATGGGTTCGAGGCTTATCGCCGCCCGCTTGTGAACAACCTCGCGCGCAACGGACTCGGCCAGCCTTATCAGGCTCTCCTCCCTGCGCACCCTATATCCGCCGCAATCGAAGCGTATCTTGGGTATGGTCTGATCCGACCGGAATATGAGATTCGTCAGGAACTCCAGCGCCTTCAAAGTCTCGCCGTGCCGGCCTATCACTATTGCCGAGTCCTCTCCGTCCAGGTTCACAGCGCAATCCTCGTCGAGAGTGGTCTTGAGATCGAGCCCAGACTGCTTCATTATGGAGTCGGCAAAGTCCCTCGCCTGAAGAAACATGAGCGGCCGCTTCGTGGATACCCGGAGCTTCATCTTGCCGCCGATCAGCCCAAAGAAGCGCTTTCCGTCGTCAAGCACCGTCACCTCGATATCATCCTCGGAGACATTCCAGAGCGAGGCCGCCTTGGTCTTCGCCGAGGCTATGTTGGGAGACTCGAGATCGATGGTCTCGACTTCTATTTTGCTCGCCTCGGAGACTCCGAAATCGTTATCTCTGAATTTATTATTCATCTTCCCTTGCCCTCATCCTTCTCATCGCCCTCTTCCTCATAATCATCGTCGTCCTCGTATTCGTCGTCGTCTTCATATTCGTCGTCGTCCTCGTACTCATCTTCATATTCATCGTCGTCGTCTTCTTCCTCGTCCTCGTCATCCTGCCGCTTTATAGTCTTATTCGCCCCTCCTGGGACCGGTTTATTCTTGTACAGGACCGGTTTAACGGCTATCTCGGCCTTCGTCCTCTTTGTCACGAAATACTGCTGGACGATGCCGATCAGAGACGACGTAACCCAGTATAACAGCACGCCGCCAGGCAGTGAAAGGCACAAAAAACCCATAAAGACGGGCATTATTATGTTCATGCTCGCCATCTGAGGGTTGGTCGCCGCGCCCGAGATCTTCTGCTGATACCACATCAGAAATGAGATGAAGGCCGTCAGAATCACGCTCGGAAGATACAGCCCCACGTTGAGGAGGCCCGCCGGGTTTGAGGTCAGCCCCGAAAGGACCTGGAATACGCCGACCTGCGTGCCATCCGCTGGAAGAACCGAAAGCGCCTCCGCAAGGCCGAACAGGACGCTCTTCTCCAGCCTCACGCCTATGAACGTCTGATTTCTGACCTCGTACTTCATCAGGACCTGGAAGAGCAGGATCATAACGGGAAGCTGGACCAGCACGGGCAGACAGCCTGCCATGGGATTTACTTTGTTTTCCTTGTAGAAGCGCATGGTTTCTTCGTTGAGCTTCTGCTTGTCGTTTTGGTACTTCTCCTGGAGCACCTTCAGACGGGGCTGAATCTTCTGCATCTGCGTCATGCTGGCCATCTGCTTTTGAAACAATGGATAGAGCAGCACCCGCACGAGAACTGTCAGAAGAATTATTGCCAAGCCGTAGGAGTTCGTAAGGTTCTGGAAAAAATCTAGGATTCCAAACAGTATATTTTCACAAAGGGTCTTGAGCGTACCCAAACTATTCACCTTCTCCGAAGCATTTTCCCAAATTTGAACTCGAGCGGCACCGGGTCGAATCCTCCGGGATGCCATGGACCGCAACGGACAACACGGCAGACCGTCAGAAAGAGACCTCCGAGAAAACCGTGTCTTTCAAAGGCTTCCATGGCATAATGAGAGCATGTGGGGCTGAACCTGCAATTCGCCCCCAACAGCGGCGACACGCATATCTGGTACACGCGTATCAGGCCCACCGCAATTTTGGACGGGATGCTAGGCAAGCTCAACAATCGCCGTGCCTCCCGGAAGGAGAGTCCACATCCCAATCCGCCCCGCGCCACTCCGGACGAAGCAGCCCGGCCCGCTTCATCGACCTGGAGATATCCTCATAGACCCTCCGCGCTCCCTCCGAAAGGGCCTTTTCCCGAAGCGACGTCACTATCCAGAACCCATCCTTCAGCCAGGGCAAAAGCCTCCGCAACGATTCTCTGAGTATTCTGCGGCCGCGTGACCTCTGGACCGAGCAGGCTATTTTCTTCCCAACGGCGACGCCCACCCTGGTCGTCTCCCCAGGTTTGAACACAAAATAAACCCGCACCAGATCGCCCCACTGTTGACGGCCGGTGCGGAATACCGCGTCAAACTCCCAACCATTTTTCAGGCGAACAGACGGGCTATAGGTAAACGAACGGGCCTGCTCCGCCATGACGCCCCCCGGACGAATCTCTACACCGCAAGGCGGTTCCTGCCCTTGCGCCTGCGGTTGCGGATAATCCTCCGGCCGGCGGGAGTCCTCGAACGGACCAGAAAACCCATGCTGCGCTTTCTGCGCGTATTATGCGGCTGAAATGTTCTCTTCATGCTCCAGACACCTCCCCAAAGACGCCAAGAATGACGAAAGAAATACAACATATATTGCCAAACCACATGATGGCGGGACAACCAACATACTATATCACAGATGACCGCCGCGGACAACCTCAATGAAGATTCAACCTCAAGCGGGCTCCGCAGCGCGACAGAGTCGTCTTGATCGTTAACTGTTTTTTCCACCACGGGCCGGATATTTTGTGCATTAAATTTCGGGCTGTGAGTTTTAATCTTTGCGAAATCGGGTATAATATCCTGGAATGTGCACACAATGAAGAATTATGAAGTTTACTGAAAAAAGTCAAGGCAAAATGAAAATAAGGAGGAATTTCGAAAATGCTGCACTGCGGGATAGTGGGGCTCCCGTTGAGCGGGAAGACTACGATTTTCAACGTAATAACCAAGGCTGGGGCCGAGGTCAAGCCATACGCCGGGGGAAAGACGGATCCCAACAGGGCCGTGGTCGACGTGCCGGACGCGCGTTTCGACAGTCTGGTCATCGCTCACGAGCCCAGGAAGACGACGCCGGCGAGGGTGGAGTTTGTGGACCTCGCAGGGCTCTCCAGGGGAGCGGGCCGCGGCGAGGGCCTGGGCAACGCGTTCCTGTCGTTTGTCGCCGACGCGGACGCAATGCTGCACGTAATAAGGTGTTTTGGCAACGACGCGGTCGAGCACCCGGAGGGAAGCGTCGAGCCGGCCCGGGACTGGGACATTCTGGAAATGGAGCTGATATTCAGGGATCTTGGCGTGGTGGAAAACCGCCTCGGGAGGTTGTCCGCAAAGAAAAAGCCGACCCCCGAGGAAGCGGCGGAGAAGGCCCTGCTCGATCGCTGCCACTCCTGCCTCCTGGACGAGCGCCCGCTCAGGGAGATGGACCTCTCCCCGGAGGAGGCCCCTTCGCTGCGGGGTTTTTCCTTTGTGACGTCGCGTCCTCAGTTGATAGTGCTGAACATGGACGAGACGCAGAAGAGCCTTGAAGACGTTCCGGGGGGAACTGACGTCCAGCGGCGCATCGAGCGGAGCGGCGCGCGCGCCATCACGGTCTACGGACGTCTGGAGATGGACCTCATGGACCTCTCCCCTGAGGAGGCGTCGGAGTTCACGGAGGGCCTGCCCATGAGCGAGCCAGCCCGCGACAGGCTGATCGCAGGCGCGTACTCCCTCTTGGGGTTGATCAGCTTCTTCACGTGCGGACCGGACGAGGTCCGGGCCTGGACGCTTCACGACGGCGACAGCGCGCTGGAAGCCGCCCGCACCATTCACAGCGATCTCGCGAAGGGCTTTATCCGTGCTCAGGTGGTCTCTTACGACGACTACTCCGCGAACAACAACTCGTTCGCGACCTGCCGCGACATCGGCGTTCTCCGTCTGGAGGGCCGCGATTACCGCGTCAACGACGGCGACGTAATCGAGATAAGGTTCAACATCTGACGATTCGGAGGGCGGACTTCATGAGAATAGGAGTCGATCTCGGAGGGCACACCATTTTGGCCGCCGGAGTACACGATGGCGGAAGCGGGCGAGCGCCAAGGATAGGAAGGACCGTCACCATTGCGACGCCCAAGAGGCGCGGCATCTCGGACGTAATCGCGGCTATAGGCGGCGTCATAGAGGACCTTGCCTCTGACGGCGGCGCGTCTGCGGTTGGCGTCGCTGTTCCCGGCATGGTAGACCTCGACCGCAGGCGAGCCAGGAGGCTTCCGAACTTCCCGTCCGAATGGGACGACACCGACGTCCCGGAGGCGCTCTCCCTGGCGCTGGCGTCGCGCGGCCTTGACATACCGGTTGCGATAGAGAACGACGCGAACTGCGCCGCACTGGGAGAGGGGAGCGCGGGGGAGGCTGT
>JAISLO010000185.1 GCA_031290815.1 Synergistaceae bacterium
GTGGTGACGCAAACCGCCGTCTGGCTGCCAATCAACCCTCTCAGGACGAATATTATAGCAGAATTCTATTTCAAGTAACGCACACATCTCCAGCGCGCCGCTCGCGCCTAAAGGAAAGCTGACGGATATAAACCACTGTTGTCAATTTAAGCTCTTTTCGTATGTTCCTTAAGGAGGCATTCGAGATGGAGATAATATCGCTTGAGGAATATTCAAAACGGCTCGCCAAAGAAGTGGCATGCGAATATACCACAGCCGGTAGTATAATTCTGGCATGAGTACAGTGGAGCTTTGCCGCGAGACAACATCGAAGCTGCGCCGTTATGCGGCAATGCTGGGAGAAGCCAACGCAAGGGCGCGCGTCACAGGCCCGTCTGATCCTGAAATCCTCTTCAGCGAGCACATCGCGGACGCGCTGGAGGGACTGCGGTTTTTCGCCGGATACGGCAGCTTCGCGGACGTGGGAACGGGAGGGGGACTGCCCGGCCTTGTGCTGGCGATCTGCCGGCCGGATGCAAGCGTATGCCTTATAGACAGCGTCGCGAAGAAGATCGATATCGTCCGAGGGCTTGCGGAGGGCCTGAACTGTCAGAACGTCAGCGCAGTCAACGCCAGGTCAGAGGATTTCGCCATGACGAACAGGGAGGCGTTCGACGCCGCCACTGCGAGAGCGGTCGCCGATTCGCGCGTCTTAGCCGAATATCTCTCCCCGCTCGTCCGAGTCGGAGGCAGGCTGATTGCCTTCAAAGGACCCAAGGCCTCCGATGAGATACGCCTGCCGGAACGGATGTGGAGGATTCTCGGGCTCTCCAAACCGGAGTTGCATCCATATTCGATAGCGGGCCGCCAGCGCTGTCTGGTCATCTGGGAGAAGACTGGCGCGTGCGACCGGCGATTTCCCCGCAGGCCAGGCCTGGCCGAGAAACAACCGTGGTGCGGCAGGAGAAGGTAGAACCGAGGCCTTCTGTTCGACCGTGATACCAGTGATCAGCCCTCTCCCGAAAGCGTCCGCCTGGCCCCTTCAGGATATCCGGCGTTCTCACTGCGCCATCCTCTGTCAGGGCCTATGAACCCATCTTTCCGGATTCATGCTTCAACAGCCACTCTTTGCGCCAGAGGCCCCCGCCGTAGCCGATCAGCTTGCCGTTGCTTCCAATCACTCTGTGACACGGAATAATTATGGAGACAGGGTTGTTGTGATTGGCCCCTCCGACCGCCCTCGAAGCCTTGGGCCTGCCAACCTGAGCGGCAAGCTTTCCATAGCTCCAGGTCGAGCCGTACGGTATCAGCATGAGAGCGCGCCAAACCGATATCTGAAAGGGCGATCCCTTCAGATCGACGGGCACGTCAAAACTCGTCCTGCTTCCATCGAAGTACTCGTCGAGTTGGAGCGCGCACACGTTCAGATGACCGCCTAAGGAGCCGCGCGGGGATGGATCCGCGTCCTCGGTAAACACGAGCTCGGTCACGCCGGCTTCGTTTGCCCTTATCAGTATGTTTCCGATGGGGGACTTATATATCATGGACTCGGCCATTCACAATCCTCCTAACTATTATTTTTTGTTATCATTGAGAGGGCTTTTTTAACGAGGACAATGTACCATAACTTACGCGAAAATTGATAACGATTGGGGTGATTTTTTGGACGATATTTTTTTTATGCGCGCCGCGCTCCTCGAAGCCCGTCTCGCGCTCTCGGAGGGTGAGATACCGGTAGGGGCGGTCATGACGATGGACGGCCGCATAATCGGCAGGGGGCACAACAAGAGGTCGATGACGCACATGCCTTTCGCTCACGCCGAAATGGCCGCCATTTCCACGGCGGGGAATTCGACGGGCTTATGGCGATTCGATGGCTGCACTCTGTATGTGACGCTCGAACCCTGCCCGATGTGCGCTGGCGCGATAGTGCAAACCCGTGTACACCGAGTGGTGTACGGCACCCGCGACCCAAAGGCCGGTGCGGCCGGCAGCCTGTACGACATACTGCGCGACCCCAGGATGTCTCACAGATGCGCCGTCACCGGCGGAGTCCTGGGAGCGGAGTGTGAGGCTCTGATACACGAGTTTTTCAGATCCAGGAGGAGTTCGAAACAAACTCCGCCCCATGCGTCTTGAGGCTGTCTCGACGTGCTTGCAACGCCCAAATTTGGTAGTAGAATATATTGTTACAACTTGGAGGTGCCCTGATGAGAGCACGTTGTATTTACCGTTTTGAAAATTTTGGGACTGTTCGGTCATGAACACTATTTCGCTCCGGCGCGCGCGTGTCGAGATACTTCTCTGCGTCTGTCTGTGGAGCGCGTCATTTGCCATGATGAAGACGGCCGTTGCGGAGATAGCCCCGATCACGGCGGTGTGGTTCAGGGTGGCGTTCGGATTTCTGGTGCTAACGTCGGTCATAGTGGCGAGAGGGGAGTTCAGCATACCCGTTCGGGGGGAGATACTGCCCCTCATCTTCCTTGGCCTGATCGGCGTGGTGTTTCACCAGGACATTCAATTCGTGGCCATGCGCACGGCCGGCATTGCAAACGCCAATTGGATGATCGCGGCGACCCCGTCTATAGTAGCCTTCTTGGGCTGGTTTTTCCTCAAAGAAAAGATGTCCTTCATAGCGATAATAGGGCTGGCGGTCTCTGCGTTCGGCGTGCTGCTCGTCGTAGGCCTCGGTACGAAGGGGCTCGGCATGTTCAGCGTGCACGCTACGGGCGATCTGCTTATGTTCATATCCGCGATAAACTGGGCGGTATTTCAGATCGTCTCGCGCAAGCTCCTGGGGAATAGATCTCCGTCGTTCACCGCCTTCTGGATCAACGTATTCGCGATAATGGCTCAAAGCGCGCTGTTTCTGGTGTTTCCCCCAAGCCTGGACGAGATCTTCAAAATGTCGGGCTCCGCTTGGTTCGCCGTCCTCTTCCTCGGCTGCGTGTGCTCGGGACTGTGCTATACTCTCTGGTACGATGGGCTTTCCGTGATGCCGGCCGCGCAGGTGGTCGTTTTTCAGTTTCTTCAGCCGGTCGCCGGCGCTGTCATCGCGTACTTCTTGGCCGGAGAACGCTTCACAGTCTTTCTTCTCGCGGGAGGAGTTTTAATAATAATCGGCGTGTGGATGGTAAATCATCAGCGAAGCCAGAAATAAACCGCGCCGGGAACGACCTGCATTTTATTAACGAGGAGTTGATGAGATTGAAGTTCGTCTTTATAGATCAGGATTACCGCTTGAACGTGTCGAACGGGGAAAAAATCGTCGCTCCCCTCATGACGCTGGGCGAGGTCGAACATTACGACGACGCGCCGTGCTCGCAGGATGTCCTCTTCAAGAGGGGCAGGGGAGCTGACGTGATATTCCTCAAGATAAACCAGCTGAGCAACGAGCTGATAGACCGCTGGACGGGACTGAAACTCGTGCAATTCATGGGGATCGGGTACAGCAACTACCTCGATGTGGACCACTGCGTCTCAAAAGGCGTAGATGTCAGGGGGATAGGGGAGTACGGCAGCAACTCCGTCGCCGAATATGCGATCGCATTTATCTTGTGCACGACCAGATGCATCTCGATTGCCGACAGGCGCATGAAGCAAAAGATATGGGACACCGGTGGGCTGCTCGGCGCAGAGCTGGCGTCGTCCACAGCAGGCATTGTGGGCACCGGCGCTATAGGAGGTCTGGTGGCTCAGAAGCTCTCTCTCCTTGGAGCCAGTGTGATTGCGTGCGACATCTCCC
>JAISLO010000186.1 GCA_031290815.1 Synergistaceae bacterium
AAGCGCAAGCTCATGCTCTTTATTGAGAGGATAACGAACCTGACAGATGAAGGATTGAAAACCCAATTCATAGAATATCAGGAACAGCTCGACAAGGAGGGGAAGATCATGTACGTATCTATAGCAGAGAGACATTACACCAAGGTAGGTATTGAGAAGGGCAAGCTCGAAGGCAAGCTCGAAGTTGCCCGCAATCTGCTTGCGGACGGATTTTCGCCGGATATTATCGCAAAAAGCACAGAACTGCCAATCGAGAAGATCCGAGAACTTATGAACTGACGCCATACCCCACCCAGAAGCGTGGAGCACCCCGTGCGTCAGTCAAAAGCAAGTGACATGACATATCAGATCTCATGCGGAAACGGGAATACAACGTCCTGCTGCACGAAGATCCCCGCCGAGGTCAGGACGAGTGACAGGCACGAATCACTCTATTGACAACCGAGGGAATCTGTGACATTATCATGCGACTTTTGGTTGTTCATTCGGTTTGCTGGAGGTGAGGGTTGTGTTCAAGTGTTCGGCGCTGCGACGAGTCCGATGTGTTTTGTCGTTTGATTGCAATGCAGCGTTGAAGGGGACATGGCACCCTCGTACTGGCGACAGAGAAGAAACGCCGAGGCTGAAAGCGTTTCCCGCATAAGGCGAAGTCTTTTTATCCTGCCCGCACCCCTGAGCTGACGTCGAAGAAAGGCTTTAGAATCAGAACACTGATTTTTGGAGCCTAGTAGATGTCCGGAGGCCCTCCGTTAAGCGGCTCAAAAGAGCGGACACGGTAAAAACGTGTCAACAAGGGTGGTACCGCGGGTTTTGTCGTTCAAATCCGTCCCTTTTTCTCCCGCATGGGAGACGAAGGGACGTTTTTTTATTCCCACAAAATAATCATGGAGGCGATTGCAATGGGTGGCAGCAAAGCGAAAAAGGGCAAGGTCGTTCTGGCATACAGCGGCGGGCTCGACACATCGGTGGCGATTCCGTGGCTCATGGAACAGGGTTACGATGTCGTGACCATGACCGCCGACGTCGGACAGCAGGCCGACAACATGGACGAGATCAACGGCAAGGCCATCAAGACCGGGGCGGTCACGGCTCACATGCTTGACCTGCGCAGGGACATGGTGGAGAATTTCATCTGGCCGGGGCTCAAGGCCAACGCGCTCTACGAGGGCATCTATCCTCTCAACTCGGCTTACTCGCGCCCCATAATAGCGCAGGCGCTCGTCTACATCGCCCACCTCGAGGGCGCGGTCGCGGTCGCTCACGGTTGTACCGGCAAGGGGCAGGATCAGGTTCGCATCGAGATCTGCGCCAACGCGCTCGACCCGGACCTGGAGGTCATCGCTCCGGTCAGGGAGTGGCACATGACCAGAGAGGAAGAGATGGCCTATGCCGAGAAGCACAATGTCCCGGTGCCGACGACCAGGAGCAGTCCTTACAGCCTTGACGACAATCTCTGGGGAAGGTCCTGCGAGTGCGGGGTGCTCGAGGATCCGTGGAACAAACCGCCGAAGGACGCTTACGGCCTCACGGCGGATCCGCTCGAGGCGCCGGACAAGCCGGCCGTGACGGAGATAACGTTCAAAAAAGGCATCCCGGTCGCGCTGGACGGCAAGCCCATGGAAGGCGTGGAGCTCATTGGAGCTCTCAACAAGCTGGCCGGCGCTCACGGAGTGGGGCGCATAGACCTCGTCGAAAACAGACTGGTCGGATTCAAGAGCAGGGAGGTCTACGAGTGTCCGGGCGCGGTCGTGCTGATCACCGCTCACAAGGCACTGGAGACGATCACGCTTGCCAAGGATGTCATGAGGATGAAGTCCGACGTGGATAGAAAATTCGCGGAGCTCACATACGAGGGTTACTGGTTCTCGCCGCTGATGGACGCAATCCAGGCCTTCGTGGACAAAACCCAGGAGGTGGTCAGCGGGACGGTCCGCGTTCAGCTCTACAAAGGTCAGGCGGTGGTCGAGGGCATGAAGTCTGAGAACGCGATCTACCGCTATGATCTCGCCACGTACTCCGAGGGCGACTCGTTTGACCACTCTGCGGCCGTCGGATTTATAAAGGTTTGGGGACTCCCGATCAAGACGTGGACTCAGACGCACTCGAGGGAGGAAGTCTCCTTCAAGTCGGCGCGGGACAAGAAACTGACCGCCGATTCGAGCGCCAAATAACCGCACATCCCCAGCCACAAGACCGCGTACTCCGCCAGAACCCGCAAGGGGAGCAGTCCCCCGAGCCCCATATTCGACAGGGCCGGGAACAAAGCCCCCTGCGGGCCCTGGTGCGGATTTTCGTGGTTTTAGATCTGTATGAGCGATCCGATTAGTGGAGTGAGCCGCCGGCTCGCCATCTCGGGTTTGTTATCTGAGACAACCCGATACTCATATACTGGAATGCCCAACCAACGGCAGAACGAGCTCCCACGATCTCTTCGCCGCGCCGGACCTGGAGAGCAGATAGTCGCGTCCGGCCAGCGCGGCGGATTTCATCCCGCCGCTCGCCGCCTTTCTCCACATCTCGGCAATCTCCCCGGCATCCCTCACTTCGTAAGCCGCGCCGAGTTTGTCGAACTCAGCCGTCGGGGCCGCGAAGTCATCCATGTTCGGCCCGTGCAGCACCGGCACGCCCCAGCTCGCCGGCTCGAGGATGTTCTGTCCGCCCCTTGGGACCAGGCTTCCCCCCACAAACACAATGTCCGCAACGCCGTACATCTCGTAGAGCGCGCCTATCGTGTCCACCACTACTATCTCCGGCGGATCGCCGCCACTGCCTGGCGTCAGTTCCGAGTACATGGACACCCTTCCGGCTTCGCCGGCCATCTCGGCGACCCTGCCCGATCTCTCGGGATGCCTGGGCGCGAGTATGAGCATCGCGCGTCCGGAAGATCCGCGCCTGAACTCCGAGAACGCGGCTGTCACAACCTCGTCCTCGCCCTCGTGGGTACTGCCCGCCACCATACAGCTCAAGCCGCCGCCGGCGTCGATGCGCAGTTTTCTTCTGAGATCTGGAATTTTCTCGGACGCCGCCTCCATGCGCCGGATTATCGCGTCGACCTTGCAGTCCCCGGTCACGTGAATTTTTTCAGAATCCACCCCAAGAGAGATCAATCTCCGAGCATCCTCGTCTCCCCTGGCCAGGATGCGGTCAAACAACCCGTATGCCTCACGCGCCGCCGCTTTGAAAAATCCAGCCCGCCTCCGCGTCCTGTCGGAGACCCTGGCGTTCAGCAGCACTGTCGGCGCGCCTCGGCGTCTCATCTCCATGAGGATGTTCGGCCACACTTCCGTCTCAACTGTGATATATATGGATGGGTTCAAGGCATCGCACGAGGCCCTGACGATATGCGGAACATCCCACGGAGCGTACATGCGAAACGCTATATAACGGCCCAGAAGGGCCTCCGCCGTCGCGGCTCCAGTCCCTGTGACGGTCGACAATACGATGCCGCCGCGCCATCCCGCCTCGGCCGCGCCGGACACGAACGGGCCCGCCGCCTGGACCTCCCCGACGGAAACGGCATGAATCCACATCGTTCGTCCGCCCAAAATCTTATCCGTCTTGTCGCGCGAATAAACCCCAAGCCTCTCGTCAAAACCGACCCCGCCCGATCTCATCAGGCGATTCTTTATGAGCGGAAACGCCAGGCGCGACGCGAGCCTGTATGCGGAGAGGGCCATGCTCATTTACGATACGCCGGCCTTCAGGATCTCGTGCAGATGGACCATCCCTATCGGGACATCGCCTTCGACCACGACGAGGACAGAGATCTCCAGCCTCTCCATCACTCTCGTCGCCTCCGAGACCAGCCTGTCCTTCGACACGACTCGCGGGTTTCTCGTCATCCCTTCCTCGACTGGAAGATCCATAGCGCATACGCCCCTGCGTTCGAGCAGCCTGCGAAGGTCTCCGTCGGTGAAGATGCCCCTGAGCGCGCCGGATTCGTCCACCACGACCGTTGCGCCGTAGCCCTTGCTAGTGATCTCGAAGAGCGCATCCCTCACCTTGTCGCCGAGCCTCGTCACGGGAAGGGCGTCCCCGGATCCCATGAGATCAGAGACCCGCAGGAGAAGCCTGCGCCCCAGCGACCCTCCGGGGTGAAACACGGCGAAGTCCTCCGGCTTCAAGTCTTGAAGCCTGGTGGCAATGCCTGCGATCGCGTCGCCTACAGCCATCTGAACCGCCGTGCTGCTCGTCGGCGCCAGCCCCAACGGATCGGCCTCGCGCTCGACCCCGGTGTCGAGGAATATGTCGGAGTTCTTCGCAAGCGTTGAGGCCGCGGCCCCCGTCATACCTATGACGGACGCTCCGATGCGCTTGAAGTACGGCAGCAAGGATATCACCTCGGCCGTCTCCCCGCTGTTGCTGATGAACATCCCTATGTCTCCGGGGCATACCATCCCCAAGTCGCCGTGCGACGCCTCGGCCGCGTGAAGGAAGAACGCAGGGGTGCCAAGCGAGGCCAGGGTTGCGGCGACCTTTCTGGCTATGTGGCCGGACTTGCCGAGGCCGGAGACTACGACGCGCCCCTCGCACGAGACGATCAGCCTGGCGGCGCGGACCAAATCACCCCCCAGGCGGTTCGCTGCCTCCTCTATGGCGCGCGCCTCCTCCAGCATGACGTTTCTGCCGACGAGGCTCAAATAGTCATCAGAGATGATCTCAGCCTGATTCAAACGAATCATTCAACTCAAACCTCCCTTGCATAGCCGTCGATTCTGCCGGTCCATTCCCAAAGGGCGGGGAAAAACCGCGGACGCCGTCTTATTCCAGCCCTCCGATGTCCGCGCAGGCGAATCCGATGCGAGACCTGATCAGGCCGTCGAGCTCCTTCATCTCGTCGAGGAGGCGGCCTGCTTTATCCAGCGGCAGCATATTCGGGCCGTCGCTCTTCGCCTCGTCAGGATTCGGGTGGATCTCCAGGAAAATGGAGTCGACCCCTATCGCGAGCGCCGCCCTGACTAGGGGCAGGACAAAGCGCCTGTCGCCCCCGCTCGAAGCGCCGAGTCCGCCGGGAAGCTGGACGCTGTGCGTCGCGTCGAACATGACCGGAGCGCCAAGGGCCCTCATCAGGATGATGGAGCGAAAATCTACGACGAGCCTGTGATAGCCGAACGACGTGCCGCGTTCGCACAGCACCACCCCCCTGGCCCCAGAATCCCTGCACTTCTCTAGCACACTGGACATGTCCTCCGGCGCCATGAACTGCGCCTTCTTGACGTTCAAGGGCCTTCCCGTGCGAGACGCCGCCGCGAGCAGGTCCGTCTGCCTGCAGAGGAAGGCCGGTATTTGAAGCATATCAGCCACCTCGGAGACGGGACCGGCCTGATGGGGCTCGTGGATGTCCGTGAGCACCGGAACGCCGGTCTCAGATTTTATTCTCCTCAGCCATTCCAACCCCAGGTCGAGACCAGGGCCGCGCTCGGAGTGAACGGAGGTCCGGTTGGCCTTGTCAAACGACGCCTTGAAGACGTAGCCGAAACCGCGCCTGCCGCACTCTTCTCTCATCCTGCCCGCGACGAGCAGGCCTAGCTCCAGCGATTCCAACATGCAGGGGCCGGCTGCGACTACGAGCCTGCTCCCCCCTATCCCGAGCGGAGCATTCCATCCTTTATTATTCTCACCGGGCGCTTCGACATGTCTCTCAGGTTCTCCGATATTTCCCATGCGTTCTCCTCCTCGATGGTCTCACTCTCGATCGATTCCGTATCCGAACCATCCAATGACGATGAGAGTTTTTCGTAAAGGCGGCACCGCGCATCCCATCCAAGCGCGCCGGCGGCGTATTCCGCCACTGATTCGATAGCCCCTGGCCCCCCGAGTATTCTCACGCCGGCCTGAGCCATCCGCTCGAGCCGCTCCGGGTCGGACAGGAGGTCAAACGCGGCGGAGCAGAGGGCATCCGGAGTCGGTGGCGTCAGGATCTCCGAGTCACGGAGAAGTTTCTTCTGGACGATCTTACCCTTCTCGATGATGGATATCACTGGCACTCCAAGCCCTGCCGACACCTGGTTCGCCGTTCCGCCGAGGCCTATCAGAATATCAGCCCCCTTGGCCGCGGCCGCTATCGGGCCCGAGTATACTACGACCTCCGCGTTCCCCGCAGAGATGCAGCCATCGTCGGTGCGGCTGAATCCATCCGGCAGGCTCGACAACAGCCTCTCCCTGTCGATAGTCGGAGCGACCGCCATCACGAACCAACACTCGACTCGCTCCGCCAGAAGCTTGGCCGCTGACAGGACTAGCGAAACGTCGTCATAAGCCCTGGGCCTGCTGCCCGGAAGCAGCATTACCCTGGGGCGGCCTGCGCCGTCCCACGGGTCGCCGTCTCCCCAATCCTCCAGGGCGAGATCCATTATTGGGTTGCCGCTGAATTCGGCGTCCACGCCGGCCCGGACAAGCTCGTCAGCCGTCTCCCTGTCCCTCGTCCAGACGTGCCTCGCCCGCCTCCTCAACAGCCCGAGTTCTGCGCCGAAGTGCCCGCTGAGCTGTACGCTCTTCGCCGTCGCGACCAGCATCGGGGACAGGCCCTGCCCCCACAGCGTGTGGGAGAGCAGGTAGACGTCCCCGACGCATATCGGGGTTCGCAGTCTTCCTCGCTGCTGCCGCCAGACCTCTATCTGCCTTTTTATCTCCTGCCTCAGCCCGTGTTTGAGATCGCGAAAGAGCGCTCGCACGGAGTACTTCACAATGCCCGCGCTCGGCATGTCGGACGGCGGCGAGAAAACGTCTATTCCCCTGTCCCTGTAGGCCTTTCCGCCCCCCACAAGGGCAAAGGCCGAAACGTCCGCCGAAGGAAAACGCCCCTTGAGGCGCGATGCCAGAAGCGCCCCTATTGCGTCCTCGCCATACCCGTTCGAGGCGACGACTAGGCGGGGCTTCAGCTTCTCCGCAACCGCCCTCCAAAACCCCGTGGAGTCATCCAGCCTCACCGATATCCTTGGGGTATAGAGCGGCAGCGACATGACGGGGTTCTCCGGCATATTCAGCAAATCCTTCTCCGTACAGACGAAGCCCGCCGCGCCGAGCCCTGCGGCGAGAGCCTCGAGGTCGCCGAGATCCCGCGGTGAAAACCTGTGATGATCCCGGTATTCCCTCTTCCCCGCCACTTCGACGCCGAACGATATCAGCGATTTATAGAAGCTCTCAGGGTTGCCTATGGCTGAAAACGCCAACAGCCTTCCGTCCGGCGAACTCCTTCCCGCGCAGGGCTCGAAATCCGAGACCTCGCCGTGCCTCATGACGAGCCATGAATCCAGGTCGATCCTGGCGGTAAAGACGTTCTCCGGTGGCACCCACGCCGACAGGCGGGACCTTATCCCATCCAGGGACTTCTCTGTGACGAGATCGGACTTGGTCAGCATCACTACGTCCGCCCTGCCCAGGGCATCCTCATGCTCCCTGAGTATGCCGGCCGGAAACAGCCGTCCGTTGCCGAAGGGACATGTCGCGTCAATGAGAACGACATCGAGATCGCGCCCCATCTTTCTGTGCTGAAACGCGTCGTCGGCGACCACCGCGTCCACTCCGAGGCCGGCCAGCATCTCCACTCCCTCGTATCTGTCCCGCGAGACGACTATCCTCGCGCCGGGAAGGCGATTGGCGAGCATGAGGGGCTCGTCTCCGGTAATGGCCCTGTCGGAGCTCTTGCTGTCCTGCCCTATCCAGAGCGGAGACTTCGTCTCTCCGCTGTAACCCCTGCTAACTATCCCGACTGACATGCCGCAATCCATGAGGCGTCTTGCGATCATCTCGACCGTCGGAGTCTTGTTCGTCCCACCGTGACAGAGATTACCGACGCTTATGACTGGTATCGGCGGCTCCAGGCTGCAGAGCGCCCCCCTGTCATACATCGCGTTCCTAAGCCTGACGAACGGCCGGAACGTGGCTCCAAAAAGGTTCAGCACGGCCCACGGAAACGCGCCTCCGCTCTCACCCCTGGCGTAGCGGAGGTAACTGCTAAGGATTCGGGACATCCGCCGCGCCTCCTTGGAGAGAGTAGAGGTTGAAGTAATACCCGCGCGAATCCATCAGATCCTCGTGGCGTCCCTCCTCCGCAATTATACCGTCGGACAGGACCAGTATTCTGTCCGAATCGCGTATCGTGGACAGTCTGTGTGCAATGACCAGTGATGTCCTTCCAGACATCGCGACGCTCATAGCTCTCTGAACCTGCAATTCGACCATCGCGTCGAGGGACGACGTGGCCTCGTCCATGAGGAGTATGGCCGGATCTCTAACTATCGCCCGCGCAATCGCAACCCTCTGGCGCTGTCCTCCGGAGAGTGTGACGCCGCGTTCGCCGATCTCCGCGCCGTAACCGTCCGGAAGCGAGGATACGTACTCATCGATGCCTGCCGACACAGCCGCTCTCCTAACGGACTCCTCGTCGGCCGATTCGAATCCGTACGATATGTTGTACGATATGGATCCCTTCATCAGAACGGGGTCCTGGGGCACAACTCCCACCCTTCGCCTGTAGGATGCCGTGTCGAGCTCCCTCAAGTCTACGCCGTCGATCAAAATCCTTCCCCTCGTCGGGTCATGAAAGCGCAGGAGCAGATCTCCGATCGTGGACTTCCCGGCTCCCGTGGCTCCCACTATCGCAATCCTTTCGCCTGGTTCCGCTCGAAGACAGAGTCCCCTGAGCACCCAGCGCTCATCCTCATAGGCGAACCAGACGTCGTCGAATACGATCTCCCCCCTCATGTCTCGAAGCACGATGGGAGAGGATGGCTCCGGCACGTCGTACTCCGCGTCGATGATGCCGAATATTCGATCCGCCGAAGCAACTCCCTGCTGTATGGCGCTCACCACCCGGGATGTGACGCGGACGGGCTGAACGAGAAGCCCTATGTATGTCAGGAATGATATCAGCTCGCCGGCCGTCAGCTTGCCCGCTACGACGTCGCGGCCGCCGAGCCAGAGGATGAACGACATCGCCGTGATCAGCACTATCTCGACCACCCCTTCGAGGAAGCCCCTCGTCTGGGTGCCGCGTATCAACGCCTTGAAGTGAGACCTGTTCTTCTCGGCGAAGCGGTCGAACTCGTGCTTCTCAGTAGCGAAGGCTCGCACTATCCGAATCGAGTGCAGGGCCTCCTGCGCGATGCCGGAGAGCTGAGCGAGCTGTTCCTGTATCGCTTCTCCGACCGCGCGCAGTTTGGCCGACGCGCGGTCTATGGCGAACACCGCAACCGGTATGACCACAAATGTCGCCAACGTGAGCCTCCAGTTGATGAAAAACAAAAAAGCCACGATCCCGATAAACGTCACGCTCTGCACGACCAGTTCGACCGCCGAGGTCGTCATGATGCTCTGCAGAGTCGCGACATCGTTTGTGATGATGGATACGAACTCCCCCATGCGTTTACGGTAGAGGATTTTGAATGAGAGCTTTTGAATCCTGTCGTAAAGGCTGAGCCTTATGTCCATTATGAGCTTATATCCCACCCACGACATCAGATAGTTGTAACCGTAGCCGAACGAAACCTTGAGCGCAGACAGTATGACGACGGTGACCGCAAGCGTGTTCAGCGCGGCCCTGTCCCCTGCTATCAAGACATCGTCCACCACTATTTTGATGAGCCACGGCGGCACTATGCCCGCCACCGCCGACATGACCATACAGGCCAGAGCGGCTGCTATCCTGGCCGAGTAAGATCCGCAATACGCGAGAAGGCGCGTGTACGATCTGAAATCCTCGGGAGTGAGCTTCATCGCGCTCCGTTCGTGAGAGGTCGGTATATCGCCTGGAATATAAAGATTGAGGTCATAAAACCAGGCAGTGACAGCGTTTTGAGACGGCGAAACGTTGTTTTAATCATTTAGTCAGCGCTTCCTCGATAATCGAATCGGACCAGAAGTCATAGACGCCGTTCTCCCCCATGAGCCTCACGAGGCTCTCCATTTTTGCCGCGCTCTCCGCCCGGCTCGCTTCATCCGCGTCAAGCCACTCGAGGGCTTTCTCAGCGGCGGCCTCGCCCGTGGCCTCGCCCTGCAGCAGTTCCGGAAAGAACTCCTCGCCGGCCAGTATATTCGGCAGCGCGAAACGAATGCGCCCCAAGAGCAGCCTTCCTATCAGAGCCGACAGGGGCTTCAATCTGTACATCACGACCATGTATCGGCGCAGCAGAAGAGCCTCTATCGTGGCCGTTCCGCTGGAACCCAACGCCATCAGAGAAGCGCCCAGGAGATCGCCGCCCCTCCCCTCGAAGTAGGCCCTCCCCTCCGAGCTCAACCTCGCCATCAGCGTGGAGCGGGCCGCGTCGGACAAGCCGGGAGCGACGGAGAACACCGGCGAATAGCCCTTCTCCGTCAGGATATCGTACGCTCTCGATAGAGGGCCGTAAAGGTTTTCGATCTCCATGCGCCTGCTCCCCGGAAGCAGGGCTATCATCCGCTCATGGCCGAATGCGCTCCCCTTGCCGCGTATTTCAAGCGAGATCCCGTTTTTTTCCGAATCTCCGCCGGACATCTCCTCCAGGAGAGGATGTCCTATCCATCTTGAATTGCAGCCGTGTTCGACGAGATAGTCGTGCTCGAACCCGAAGAGAGGCAGACACAGGTCCACGTTTCGGGCGAGCGCTTTGACGCGGTAACTGCGCCACGCCCAGACGGACGGCGGCGACACGTAGACGATCCTTCCTCTGTAACCGCGCCGCCTGAGCTTTTTTATGAGCGTCAGGTGAAAATCGGGGCTGTCCACCGCGAGCACCGCCTGCGGGCCGATCCTCAAGATCTCCCCGCAAACTTCATTGATGAGCCTCAGAACGTCCGCAGCCGAGCTCAGCACCTCCACTATCCCCAGCAGGTGCAGCCTCTCGTTCCGCCATACCGCTTCGACCCCGGCGTTCCGGCTCTCCTCCCCGCACAAACCGAACAACCTGCCCTCGAAGCCTTTGTTCCTGAGCTCGACCGCGAGGCGGGCGGCGTAATGATCCCCCGACACCTCACCAGCGCTGATCATCAGGGACTCCGGATGCGTCAATAATCTACCCCGACGACTGAGATGCCGTTCAGAGCCGCGGCGGACGAGAAATCCTCGGGGGAGAGGACCAGCGTCCAGCCGGCGTGCACCGCAAGGCAGGTGAGCCCGGCGCGTGACATCAGGTTGAGCGTCGACGGCCCCACTATAGGAATGTCGTAGCGTGAATCCTGTCCCTGCTTTATCATTTTGACCAGGACTCCGCCCTTGCAAAGAGAACCTGCCCGCAGGATGGTGATGTCCGTTCCCTCCATGGCCTCTACCGCTACGACGGATTTCTTGTGCACGATCACGCTCTGGCCGAATGAGAGCGGCACCACTACGCGAGCTATCTCCACTCCGTACCGCACGTCGACATCCTCATCCTCGGTGGGGGCGCGGCCGGCCACAACGCCGTTTCCAGCCAGGAGATCCTCCAGGATGTCCCGGTATCCAATGACGTCAAACCCAAATCTTTCGAAGAGGGCGACTATGCCCCCGAGGAGCGAGTGATCGTCACGAGCCTCCAGCGACGCCAGAAAGTTGCGGGACATCGTGTCGAGAATAGCGCTCCTGTACATCAGGGTCTTTGGCACAAACCCTGCCAGCATCACCTTCTTTATCCCGCGCAGCGACATGTCCTTGAGAGTCGAGGCGAGTTCCGCCCCAAGCACCGGGACGACGTCAAGCGCATGAGGCGCAAGGGACTCGCAGTTCTCTCTGATGGCGTATACCACAGGTTTGGAGCCCCTCATGGCCATCCTGCGCGCTATCTCCTCCGGCAGAAGTCCCTCTCCAGCAACAATGGCAACTGTCATACGGTAACCTCCTCGAAATCGCGGCCGCCGAACGGCTCGCATGATAAGGGCATGAAGCCTTGAAACGGAGCGATGTCTCTCGTTATCCAAACCTGTTGGCACGCCTTGTCAAAAGCGAACCGATCACAAGAAATACCACGTTTGGGATCCATGCCGCTAAAACCCCCGGCAGGAAGCCAGCCTCTCCGAGTGTCTTACAAAACGACATGATGACGTAATAAATGAAAACTATGACGACCGAGAGTCCAAGCCCCATCCCGGACGACTAACGCTGCGGCCTGCTGCCCACAGACTCGCCGACCAGGACGAGCACAACGCTCGACCATGGCACGGCTATTCTCAGATTGAAGAGCATCCACAGCTCGCCGGTGTCGTTTCCCTGCGTCACGGCGAGCTTTATCGTCCTGTAGAGCTCGGGAAGGCTCATCTCGGAGGGATCGCTCATACTGCTGTCAATGTTGGACGGAGACGAGAGAAGGTTCAGCTTTTGCCTCTCGAAAGCGAACAGCGTCCTCACGGAGCCGTCCTCTGAAACCTCGAAAACCTGCCCGCCCTCGAGCCACCAGACGCCATCCGACCAGATGCCCCTTGGCGCCGATACGAACCGTTTTATCCTGCCCTCTTCAAATTCCTGAACCAATATGTCGCTCATCTCTCCCGATCTCGGTTTTACCGTGCCTATGTAGAGAACCCTCTTCAGGACGCCGCCCTCTTCCTCCCGAATGAACACGCTCTCCTTTAGAACCGGAGGCACGGAGCGGAACACCTCGAAGCGCATCACGTTGGCGGCGGCCCTTGAACAGAGCGGAACCAGCGTTTCATTCGCCAGAAAGGCGGTTATCGATACGGCCACGCTCGCTAAGACGAGGGGCCTGACTATGCGGGCGAATGACACCCCCACAGACTTGAGCGCGACGAGCTCCGAGTTGGCCGACATGCTGCCGAAGCCTAAAAGGGATGCGAGAAGACAGCTCATAGGCAGACTGAGCGCGACGATGCGCGGCAGGGAGTATAAAAACAACCTCGTCACCACGCCCAGTGACACCCCGCGCTGAACGACCAGGGCCGCGAGCTTGAAAAGCAGGTCTCCAGCCACTAAAATTACCGAAAACGACATGATCCCGAACACAAACGGAGCCGCCACCTGACCGAGTACTAAACGATCGAGGACAAACTCGTCGCTGTTGCGGATGCCTGAGAACATTAGTCCCTCAGACCGCGGCCAGACAACCGATACAGGAGTTGGAATCGATCACCGCAGATCCTCCGAACTCTGCTCCGAGCCGCACGCATCTCCGTCAATCCACTGTGAGAGCCCTCTTTTCAGCGATCCCGCGAAGGCAACTATGACGTTTGCAAATTCGTCGCCCGGATAACTCTCCTCCACGAGCGAGACCGCGTCGCTTCTCTTGAGGTTTCCGTCATAAAGCATCTTGTAGATGCTCTTTATGCGTGCGCGCTGCTCCTGGGTGAACCCCCTCCTGCGAAGACCGATTACGTTGAGACCGTAAATCTTTGCCGGGCGTCCGTCGGCGAGCGAGTATGGCGGAATGTCCTTTATCACCTTCGACATTCCGCCGACCATGGCGTAACAGCCGACTCTGACAAACTGGTGAAATCCGGTCATTCCCCCGATGACGACGTAGTCCCCGACGGCGACGTGCCCGGAAAGGCCTACTTTGTTAGTGATAGTGCAGCTGCTGCCTATTTTGACGTTGTGCCCCAGATGGCAGCCCTCCATTATCATGGTGCCGCAGCCCACTCGGGTCTCATTGCCCTCTCCAGTGGCCCTGCTTATCGTCACATTCTCTCGGATGATCACATCGTCGCCGATGCGAACGAAGGACTTCTCCCCACCGAAGTCATGGTCCTGCGGTTCTTCCCCGAGAATTGAATTTTGAAATATATGACAGTTTTTCCCTGTCTCAACGAACCCTGTGATATGTACGAAGGGCTCCACTACGGTGCCGTCCCCTATCTTAGCCCCGGAGTCCACTATGGCACAGGGACCGATTCGCACGCTGCAACCCAGTTCCGCCGTGGGGGAGACTATGGCTGACGGGTGTATTACGCAGTCCCCCATCTCATAATTCATCCCCTTCCTGAGACGTGAGATTGGAGGCGATCACAAATCCGAGAACAGCCTCGGCCACAACCTCGCCATCCACAGTTCCGACAAACTTCATCTTGCCAATTCGCCCCCTGAATCTCAACAGTGTCGCCTCAGTGCGAAGCTGGTCTCCGGGAACGACCGGTTTCCTGAACTTAGCCTCATATATGGTGGTGAGAAAGGCGCTTCCCATCTCGCCCTCGGGGACGTTGTTCTCCTT
>JAISLO010000187.1 GCA_031290815.1 Synergistaceae bacterium
CGGATAGTAGCAAGGTAGTTAAATAAAAATTATTAACTACCTTGCTACTATCCTAAAAACGCAGCTCAACAAAGGCTTTCTGCTATTACGGTAGTTAACTTTTTGGGAGTTTAGGGTTATAATATAATCATGGGGTAACGAGAGGACGATGCTTCGAGTAATGCCCGAGAACAATCACAGACATAAACTGAAGGAAGCTTTCGATCGGACCAGTGAATTTCTCGGTTCGAGCATTGATCAGGTGACAGGCATAAGGGACGACGTAATGGCTGGTCTCGGGGATGTCAATGAGGCACTCAACGATGTCCGGAAGGAGATCAAAGACATCCTCACGGCAAACGATTCCGTCACCGGCGCGTATAGGCGGGCCCGGCGTATGCTGACCGACGCGGAGCAGTCGAAGGATTACGGCGAGCAGACGCGGGTATTCGGCGAAGCCGAACGCTTTATGAGGCTGCGGATGTCGTTCGAGGAGCGGGAACGGTATCTGCGGCGCAGGCACGATGATCTCGACCGCCAAAAGACGCGCGCGGAACAAATGATGGAACGCAGCACCAACATGATGGGCAAGCTGCGCCTGGCCACCGAGATACTCAAGAGCAAGCTTGAATCGATGGAATTGCTCAAATCGGCGGGCGGCATGTATTCCACTGTTCTCGCGATGCAGTTTGTGGAACGCGAGAACAAGCGTCTGGCGCACGAGATTCACGACGGACCCATCCAACAATTCGCGGCGGCCTTGCTTTCGCTCGAATATCTGGAGGGCGTCGCCGCTAAGGGTGACATAAAAGCTGTGAACATAGAGGTAGAACGTATCAAAGAGCAGTTGCAGGAAGCCATGGAGGATTTCAGGGGTTTCCTGATCCAACTTCAGCCGATCGGTCTCGAAAAAGGCCTAGGGCGCGCGATAAGACGTCTCGCCGAGAATATGAACGAGCGCCACGGCATCGAGTTCGATCTGGAACTTCAGCAAGAGGACGACAATTTTCCGTCCGTGCTGCGGTCGAACGTATTCCGTATAGCCCAGGAGGCGGTGTCAAACGCCCTCCGGCACGGCGGGGCAAAACTCATACGCATAAAATACACCTTCACCGACAGGGATATGGCTCTTTTAATAGAGGACGACGGGTGTGGTTTCGAACCGGAAAAGGGACAGTCTGTGGCGACGGAACGCGGCTCGTTCGGGCTCTCCAACATGTCCGAGAGGATTCATTTCGTCAATGGCACGATCAACATAGACAGCCATATCGGCAGGGGTACGAGGATTGCGTTGAGGGTTCCTATAGGGAGAGATGAAAATGGAAAAAATTAGAATAGTCATCGCTGACGACCATCGCCTTTTCAGGGAAGGATTGCGCAGGCTTCTAGAACTGGAGGCCGATATCGAGATCGTCGGAGAGGCAAAGGACGGCGCTGAGGCCGTTGACCTGATATTGATCACCGATCCCGATGTAGTGCTACTCGACATCAACATGCCCAAGCTGGACGGTGGAGAGGTGATAAAGCGCCTGCGCGGTTCGAATATACATTCGAAGTTCATGGCAATCACCGCATATGACGACGAGGAACATCTCGCCAACCTGTCCGCGCAGGGTATCAACGGATACATACTCAAATCCTCCAGCATGCCCGACCTTCTCGCGGCGCTCCGCTCAATCAATAACGGAGAATCATACGTCGATCCGAAAGTGGCTGGAAAATTGCTGTCGAGTTTTAAACGCAAAGAGGGAAACGACGTCATGCAACTTTTGACACAGCGGGAAAAAGAGGTGCTTTTCTGGCTCTCGCAAGGATTCAACAATCTCGAAATATCGGCCAAGATGGTATTGAGCGAGAAGACCGTTAAAAACCACGTCTCGCACCTGCTCAAGAAACTGAACCTCAATGACCGCACCCAAGCGGCCGTATTGGCCTGGAGGATGGGCCTGATTCAAAATGATGCCCCGAATGCGCAGTCCCATTTTCAATAGGTAAAACCCTGCGGCAAGGCCCAAGGGTTTGGGAAAGACCGATTTATCGATAAAGGTCCAGCGGGGAAAGATGTAAACCATGGCTGCCCGCGTTTCCAAACGGCTGAAATTTAGTTTCGGCGAATCAATCGGCGTTTTCCTTCAGTACCTCCTCCAGTTTTTCTGAAATCGGGTCGTAGCCGAAGTTGAGCAGTTGTTCCTTTATCCACAGTATCAGCTCGCCTTCCGATTCGTAACTGTACTGATCGAGTTCGTCCATGACGCTCTGCATCGTGTCGATGTCGTAATCTCGGCTCGCTTCCAGCATTTTTTCGAGCAACGAGCGATCGGGCGCCAGAAACGTGCTTTTTGCGCTGCCCGCCTCTTTTTCTATTTCATCCGCGCTCCTCGCCAGATCTTCGAGCTGCAGAAGCAGAGTTTCGACATTGCCGATGAACGTCTCGTTGCCGGCCATTACCCTGGCGAAATCACCGTCTTTCGCAGCTATCTCCAGCGCTTCGGCCATCTGTCCCACCTTATTGGCGCATATCCCGTAGCAACTTCCCTTGGCCCCGTGCACCCTGACGGCGTATTCTGGCAGCGTGAACTCCGTTACGGCTCTCAGTGTCTCCAGCAATTTCGGCATGTTTTGCATGAACGACCTGATGACGCCGATGTAGACCGACGCGCTGTCGTTGAACCGTTTCATCCCGGCGACTATGTCGATGCCGCTTATATGCGTTTTTTCGAGCAGGTTCCGCAAGATTGTGTCGTAATCATTTTTTACGCCGGGCGCGCGCGCACCTTCCTCAGCCTCGCGTATAGTCTCGGGACTCTGTTTGTCCCTCACGAACTGGCGAAGTACCGCATCCAGCTTCACCACATCGATCGGCTTGGTGAGAAACGCCTGAAACCCGTTTTCCAGAAACAGTTTGTCGTTGCCGACTATCGCGTTTGCCGTCAACGCGATTATCGGGATTGTCTTCGCGTATTCACTGCCGATCTCACCGCGGATTATTTTGACTGTCTCGATGCCGTCCAATCCAGGCATCATGTGATCCATGAAAATCGCGTCGTAGTGAATTTCCTCCGCGCGAATCAGGTTAATGGCGTCCATTCCGCTGGTCACGCAGTGAACCACCAGTCCCTCATAAGCCGTCATCATACCCTTCGCCACGTCGAGGTTCATACTCACGTCGTCCACGACCAGAACCTTGCCGTATGGCATCGGAACGAAATCGATGTTCTTTACCTTTCGGCTTCCTCTCTCCATGAAACGGAAACCCTGGAGACTGTCCGCGCACTCCTTTCCTATGGGGCGGGGATCGGTGACGCGCTGTCTGACGCGCACGGAAAACTTGCTGCCGCGCCCGTACTCGCTCTCTACATTTATGGACCCGCCCATCATGAGGACGAGACGCTTGCAGATGGAGAGCCCGAGACCGGTTCCCTCTATGGTGCGGTGGCTCAGCATGTCCACTTGCTGATAATCGGAGAACAGTTTTTTGATATTTTCTTCCGAAATGCCTATTCCAGAATCCTTAACGTAGCAGTCGAGCCAGATTTCGTCGCCTTCCCTGACGCACGAAAAGCCGAGTTCCACAACTCCCTGTGGCGTGTATTTTATGGCGTTAGAAAGCAGGTTGCTTAATATCTGCTTGAGGCGAAGCTCGTCGCCGAAGAGTCTGTTCGGCAGGTTCTCGTCGATGTTCAGTTTGAAATCGATAGGCTTGGAGCCTACGCGCACCATGTTCATGCTCACGGTGTCGCTTATGATGCTCGCTACTTCATAGTCAATGGGAATCAGCTCGAAGCGGCCTGATTCTATCTTGGATATATCCAGAATGTCGTTGATTATGTTGAGCAGAGTGA
>JAISLO010000188.1 GCA_031290815.1 Synergistaceae bacterium
AAAACCGCTGCATGCGGTCATGACGACGCTGAACCGCATAGCCGGGCTCGATATGACGCCAGATCCTGAGGCGGTAAAAGTCGTCGCGAAACTGAATCCAAAGACTGAACTCGGGGCTATGGTCGCGGCCGCGCGAAATATGCGGGAGACGTTCATAGACATAATATCCTCGGTCAACGAGGGCGTAGAGCGTCTTGCGTCATCTTCCGGCGCGCTGGACAGCCTGAGCCGGAGCGCGGCGGCGGATGTCGACAGTGCCAGAAACGCCGCCGCCAATGTCGAACAACTGGCAAATGAAGCGCTGAGATCCGTGGAGTCCGCGGCGGAAGCCGTTCAGGAGGTAACGCACGCCGCGACCATGACGGCCGCAAGCGCCGTCGAGGGAGCCGAGGCGTCGGGCGCTACATCTAAACTCAGCTCCAGTGTCTCCGATATGATGAATGCCTTTGTCTCGGAACTTCAGAGCGTAGGGGAAGCCTCCTCCGAGAACAGAAAAGGAATGACGGAGGTCGGCGCTTCCGTGGCCGCGATAGGGGAGTTCGTGACGTCGATAAGAAACATAGCGAGTCAGACGAACCTGCTGGCGTTGAACGCCGCGATCGAGGCCGCGCGCGCTGGCGACGCGGGACGGGGTTTCGCCGTGGTAGCGGACGAAGTGCGCAAACTCGCGGAAGAATCCAACGTCGCGTCGCGCCACGTGGGCGAGATGATGGAAAAACTCGAAGTCGGCACGAACAACGCGATAAATTCCGCCCAGCAGTCGGCCGACACGATAACGCGAATCGTCTCGAAGGCTCGGGAGACACGTGAGAATCTGAAAAACGCCAACGCGGAGATAGACAAGGTCAACGACGCGGTGCAGACCATAGCGGCCGCCGCTCAGGAACAGGCGGCGTCAAGCAACGAAATAGCCGAGTCTTCGAGCAAGGCTCGCGACAGCATCGGCGACGTTACGCGCGAAGTTTCAGCCATCACGCGGGCGGCGGAGGAAACCCAGGGCGCGATACAAAAAGTCTCCAACGAGGCCGTGAATCTATCGTCCATTTCCGCGAATCTCGAAGAGCTCATGGCGCGTTTCACCATAGAGAGAAAAGCCCTCAAGGGCTGAAAACCAAAACAGCGGCGCGGACGCGGAAATTTCAAACCCGCCGCGCCGCTGGAAATAAATCGCTCGGATTTAACTCCGCAAGGGTACGTTCGCGGCTGACTTGATTTTTTATACGCTCCTGAAACTTTTGTCTGCGGCTGTAGTTTTTGATTGTATTTTTTTGTCTGCTATCCAAGCAGCAAATTCGGAAGCCACAGCGAGAGCTGCGGGAAATACGTCACGACCGCAAGCGTCGGAAACCACGCGAAGATGATAAACATTAGCGTCGGCCAAAGCATCTCGAGGACCGGCACATTCGAGACTCGAGATCCAAGATACAGCATGGGAGCGCATGGCGGCGTAATTATCCCCAGACCCAGATTTACTCCGACTATCGCCGCCAGATGTATCGGGCTTATACCAAAAGCCTGAACTACAGGGACGAGAATCGGGACGGTCAAAAGCATGGCGCTCGTGTCGTCCATTATCATTCCCAGTATGAGCAGCATAATGTTGATGAAAAACAGCACTACAGTCGGACTGGTCGATCTCTCCGATAAAAATCCAACAATCATGTCAGGCAGGTTCATCATGATGAGTATCCGGCTCAGGATCATCATGCAGAACACCATCACCATTACGATGCCGCTTATCGTCCCCGTGACGATACACGTATCGAACAGGCCTTTCAATGTCAGTTTTCTGTAAACCAGAAAACCGACCGGCACGGCGTAAAAGACCGCTGCCGCTGCTGATTCGGTCGGAGTGAACACTCCGGAATACGTCCCGCCCAGAATTATCACCGGCATCAAGAGCGCCGGGATGCTCCTGTATCCCTTGGAGATAACCTGACGGCCGAGTTCCCCGAGCGAAACGGGGGCATCGACCTGGATTTCAGAGTTGCGTCTGAGCATGAATACATTGGTGATGGACAGCATGGTCGCCAGGATCAGGCCGGGGAGCACCGTGGCAAGGAAGCACGCGAGGATCGACTGCCTCGACGCCCAGGCGAAAATGATCATTGACGAACTTGGTGGTATCAGAAGACCGAGGGGACAGGCGTTCGTCAGCAGGGCGGCTGCGTGACCGCGAGGATATTTTTTTTCGATCATCCGTGGAATGATTACGCCGCCAATGCAGGTCAGCGTCGCCGTCGAGCTGCCTGATATGGAGCCGAAAACCGCGGACGCGAAGATGCCAACCACGCCCAGGCCTCCCCGTATCCTGCCCACGAACACCTCTACGAAATCGACGAGGCATTTTCCAATGTCGCTCTTTTCCATGATGCTGCCGACGCAGACGTAAAGCGGGACGCACAGCAGCACGACGGCGCTCACCGAATCATACCCGGATGAAAGCAGGAAACTCGGGTCATATCCAAGCACAGTCACCATCAGTAATGACGCAGCCATGAAGGAATACAATATCGGCACGCCTATTATTATCAGGACTATAACCAAAACCATCGAAACCGCGATCAACCACATCGTAATAACGACCTCCCTCAACCGCCAGCATCCGCCCCGCAGACTGGCGGTCCAGCCTGTCCGCACCGCGGGACAAATTTCTCAGTTGTTCTTCAAGTTTTTCAATCTGTCTACATCCCTAAGAATGTACACTGCGGAGTAGAACGCCATCAACGCGAAGGAGATGAGTATCGCGATGTGATGGAACGCTAAAGGTATCTGCAAGTCCACCGTCACGGGGTTGGTTTGAAAATCGAATGTCAGCATTTCATACGCGAGATAAGTCATAGGGATGCCAATTAAAACCTGAAACGTCTTGGATATTATTTCCAATATTATTTTTGTGCGGTCCGAAACGAACTGGCTTACGATGTCAGCGTTGATGTGACATTCGTCCCACGAGGCGTAGGAAGCCCCAATGAAGTACATCCAGATCGCGGCGGTGACGATAATCTCAATATATCCTAAAAAATTGTAGTGCAATACATAACGGCACACTATCACCGCCCCTAGAGTTATGACGACGCACAGGGTGGAAAGCACTATCACCGCCTTCTGAGCCGCGAGGGTGTATTTCCAAAATCTCGAAGTCTGGATTTTTTTCGCAAAGTTCATCTTGTCTGCCCTCCGCTGCCGATTTTCTCGTTTTGCCCCGGCCGGGGTCGGCCGGGGCAAATAATTCATCTGCCCATGTACGCCCTTATATCCTGAAGGATTTCCGGACCGGTGAATTTTTCCGTCTCCGGCCAGGAAACTTCATACGCGAGTTCGGTTAAGAGCTTGATCTGCTCCGGAGTCGGGTCCAATATTTTGATACCGGCGTCCTGCATTATCTTTCGGTATTTCTGATGGCTTTCCCTGGCTTCCTGATAGACGCTCTCAGTCTCGGCCTCGAACGCGTTCACGATTATCTCTTTCGTTTTGTCGTCGAAGGAGTCCCAAGTTTTTTTGCTCATGGCGAAATCGAGCAGGAAGAAGGAGACGGGATATTCGATGAACGTACCCGCCACATCGCCGAAAGCCAGGTATGCGCCCTCCGGGCCCGAACCGCTGTCACCATCGATGACGCCAGTCTGGAGCGAGGTGAAGACCTCCGCGTAGGGCACGGATGCCACCTGATAGCCCATCGCGGCCCACCATTTTCTGAGCGTCGTTTGCGCCATAACGCGCATTTGACATGCTTTGTTCGATTTGTCGTAGGGATTTTCTATCGTCTTGCCCTTTCGGATCAGAGCTCCGGGAATCGAGTCAATGAACGAGCCGATGTAGACGGTCCCGCACTCCTCGTAGATTGATTTCAGATACTTGTAGAAAGGAGACTCCTTCTTCATCAGTTTGTAAAGGTCCTCATAGCTGTTGATGAGGGCGGGGGTGGCCACTATCTCGAATTTTTTGCTGAAACGCGCGGTAGGGTACATTGTCACAGCGTCTATCGTCCCGCGTATGACCTCCTGCATGACCTGCTCGTAGCTTCCGAGCGCGCCCGATTCGTACAGCACGATCTCGATTTCCCCGTTTGTCGCCTCCTTGACCCTATCTGCGACCCTGCGGAAACCGTTGTTGACAAAATATCCAGCCGGATAATGCGCGCCGAGCCTCAATTGCCGGGCCGCCTCGGCAAAAGACGACGAGAGCGCGACAAACATGGCCGCTATTATCAACACAACGAACAAATTACTGCCTTTGGAACGCATCTTCATAAAAATTCTCCTCTCCTGCAACACAATGTCCGATAAACAGACAAACCGAGCGGTAATCCTCTCTCGCGTTACATGAACCTTTTCTTCCGCGCGGCGTTCACCTCCCCGCTCCTCGCATGTATTGTTCCGGTCCGGACTCCATTGCATAAACGAGTTTGCCGGTCATGTTCTTATAAACGAATCCTCAGGGAGTGATGACGCCGCCAATGAAGATGATCACCGCTTCGCCCAGGCGTTTTGGCATATACCGTAAGAAGATTTGTTCAGCTCGCATGGCTCCAACTGTTGATTTCGGTCCGGTCGATGATTTCATCCTGAACCTCTTTCCCCAGCTCTATGAAAAATGCGGTGTAGCCCGCAACACGTATCAGCAAGTGCCGATATTTCTGCGGGTCTTTCTGTGCGGCCAGCAGAGTTTTTTTGTCGACAACATTAAACTGCACATGGTAGACATCCAGGGTACACAAGCTCTTCAGCAAACTTATCATCTGAGCGATTCCCTTTTCACCCGCCATGATTTCGGGTTCCAATTTCATGTTCAGTTGCGTACCCTGTGTGTAACGGGCATGAGGAATGCGGCTGACTGACTTCAGCAAGGCAGTGGGACCGTTGACGTCGGTGCCTCCGGTAGCGCCGATGCCGTCTGTAAGGGGAGTCCATGCATAACGGCCGGAGGGCAGGGCGCCCACCCACTTGCCGATGGGAGTGTTGCCGGACACGGGCAGCATACCGGTGGTCATCTTTCCGAACTTGGTGTCGTACTTCTCAAACTGGTCAATCACGTAGGTGAAAACCTCGCCCACGATCCAGTCGGCCCGTTCGTCGTCATTGCCGTACTTGGGGGCTTCCATGCACATCCTCTGGATGTCCTCATGACCTTGAAAATTAACCGCTAGAGCGTCACATAGCTGCTTCATGGTGAGCTTCTTCTCGTCATACACCAAGTGGCGAACCGCAGCCAGAGAGTTGACAATGTCCGCCTGCCCCACGGTAATGACTCCGCCGCCGCAGTTATATTTGGCTCCGCCCATACTGTAGTCGGTGCATGTGGCGATACAGTTTTCAAAGGCAAGAGACAGACAGGGAACCGGTCGGTAGTTCATGCTCAGGTAGTCCAGCAGTTGGTTGCCGGAGGTGACCACATCGACGAAATATCGGATGTGGGTCTTGACTGCATCGAAGAAATCGTCGAAGGTCTTGAAGTTTGCGGGGTCGCCTGTGGAAACGGACACCCTTTTTCCGGTCTTTCTGCTGATGCCGTCATTGAGCGCCATCTCAACGATACCGCCCATATTGATATCCG
>JAISLO010000189.1 GCA_031290815.1 Synergistaceae bacterium
CCCGAGAAGCTCAAGGCTGCGTCACTGTTGCAGGAGAGGCTCTTCTCGCGGGCCGCCGACATGCTGTCGCCGGGCGGCGTGCTTATGTACAGCACTTGCAGCATCTTTAGGGACGAGAACGAGAAGGTGGTAGGGTCGGTCATGTCCTCCAGAACCGATCTGATAGAACTGCCGGTACGAGTCGCGAGTCCGGCCCAGAAAAAGGGCCGCCCGTACGGCGCTCTTATGTTTCCTGAATCTCCGTGGCTTGACGGTTTCTACGTCGCCATATTCAAGAAAAAAAGATAAAATATACGGGCGGACGGAGCGGCAAACATGACGTCGACGGTTTTGGGGGGTAGTCGCACATGGGCAAAATTTTCAGATTAGGCATAGTGATCGCGCTTCTCGTCCTGCTGGTATCCAGTTTTATGGCGGCGCGCATAATATTCGTCGATGAGAAGGAGGTCGACGTCCCCGCCTTGGTCGGCGTCAGCGCCGTAGAGGCCGCCAACATGCTGAGGGAGGCCGGACTCATGGCGAGGATAGACCAGGTCGACTCGGATCAGCGGGAGGGAACCGTCATATCCCAGACACCGACGGCGGGGAATAAGGTCGGCAGGGGAAGGATCGTGACCATAAGGACCAGCAGGGGCGGCGCCAGGTCGAGGATCCCGGACGTGCGGGGCCTCGAGTTCTCGGCCGCGGTCAAGGCCCTTGACGAGGCCGGGTTCAAGATCGGCACGGTGATCAGGGTTTCGGACTCCCTCAAGGCGTCTGGCACGGTGATGGCCCAGAATCCCGCGTCGCCGGCAATGGTCATGAACGACAGGATGGTGGAGCTCCTCGTCAGCGAGGGACAGACGGGCAAGAACGAGATGGTGCAGGTCCCCGACCTGAAGGGGCAGACCGAGGCGCTTGCGAGGCAAATTCTCAAACAGAGCGATCTCTCAGTGTCAAGGGTGATGACGGTGGAGTCGGACCAGGCGCCCATCGGCGCCGTCGTGCGGACACAGCCAAGGGCCGGTTCGCGAGTTCCGTTCGGCAACGCCATAACGTTGTATATCGTCAAGGAACCGGCTGTCCCTAAGGTCCTCGCAGAAGGGGACGCGAACGGCGAGTCTCCCACTCCCATAATAATGACCACCCGAGAGGAGCCGTCGCCGGTAAATCGGACGCCGGAGGTGAACTCCATCTCAGGCGGGGAGCCCGTTCGGATGGCGCCGCCAATATCAGTGTGGGATCCACGATCGACTCCCGCTCCGGCGACGGAGACGCGCGCGGAGGAAAATCAAGGTGGCTCCGAGCGGCCGGCGGCGGAACAGGAATCGACCAGGCCCGTCGTCGCGCAGGGAAAGGCGGCCCGTGTGCGGTATCAAGTGCCGCCGCTTTCGAGACCGCTTCCATTCAGGGTGGAGATGACGGATCAGTCGGGTACCAGGATCCTCAGGGATCAGACCGTGAACGGCGGCGAGTATCTCTCGATGAACGAACCTTACACCGGCTCGGCGACTGTCACTGTGCGCCTTGGCGGAGAGATGGTCTGGCAGGAGCGGTACGAGTGAGTTCGCGCGGACTCGGCCTGAAAAACGAGAAAAGATTTCTGCTCGCGCCGTCGATTCTCAGCGCGGATCCTCTCGCCATAGACGATTCGATAGATAGAATACGAGGGGAGTTTGACTGGATCCACGTGGACGTGATGGACGGGCACTTTGTGCCCAACCTGTCCTTCGGGCCGTCCGTCGCGCGCGCGCTGCGAGCGAGACGCCCCGATGCCTTTATCGACGTGCACATCATGGTAGAACCGGCCGAGGGATTTATTGACATGTTTGCGGCGGCCCGGCCGGATCTGATCACCCTGCACGCGGAAGCGACCAGCCACGCTAACATGGCTCTGTCCAGGATAAGATCGCTGGGCATACGTCCGGGCATATCGATAAACCCTGGCACTCCGGTTTGTTTAATCGAGCCGGTTCTGCCGCTTGCCGACCTGGTTCTCGTCATGGGAGTCAATCCCGGATTTGGGGGACAGAAGTTCATACCCGAAGTTCTGCTGAAGGTGCGCGATCTAGTGAGGTTCAGGGCCGTTCACGATCTCGGGTTTTTAATCGAAATGGACGGCGGAGTGGGAGTGGAGAACGCCGGCGATCTGGTTTCATCCGGGTGCGACGTGTTGGTGGCCGGAAGCGCGATATTCGGTGATGACGACCCGGCGGAGGCTGCTAAGAGAATCAGGAAAAAAGCGGAGGCTTGCGGTCCGTCCAACGGCAGCCGCGCATGAGCGGTTTGCCCGAGACGCTGATACAGACGAGACGGGGGGCGCGATGATGGAGCAGAATAACTTTTCAGGAAAACAGACTGACGCCGCCAACGATCTGTCCGTGCTCGGCGCTCACCTCAAGTCCCTGAGGGAGGCACAGGGCCTCTCGCTCGATGATGTCGAGAGGTCCACTCACGTTCGCCCGCATATTCTGAGGGCGATAGAAGAGGGGCGCGTCGAAAGCGAAGCTCCCATGGTATATGCCAGAGGCTTTATAAAGACGTACTGTGAGTTCTTGATGGCAATGGACCTGTGGCGAAAGTACGGCGGAAGCATCTCGCCTGAGGGAGACGCCTCGTCCGTCGGAGGAAAACCGATCGCTGGGAACATAGACCTGAAACACCCAACACCCATTTTCAGGAGATCTTCGATAATCTGGGTATACATGGTGCTGGTCGTCGCCGTGCTCTGCGCCGCATACCTCCTGTGGAACCAGCATGGAGCTCTGGAGATCGAAGGGTTCTTTTTAAGGGGCTTGAGGGAGATGAGCGGAAGCTCGCCGGATATAGCGGAGCCGTCAATTTCCTCGGGCGATAGGGATGGAGCCGCCGTTCCTCCCGCAATACCATCCGCCGAGGAGTTCGGCATATTCTCCTATGATATTTCAACGTCGTCTGCTTCGCTGGCCGGAGGCCTGCCATCATCGGACAGAGCGTCTTCGAGATCCGGGGATCTGTCGTGGATGGTCGGCGGCGGCGGCGGACCTCCCAGCGTTGACTCCGTTGTGCCGCAGGCGCCGCAAGCCGAGTCGGTTCGCGCGAGGGACAGAAGGCTCAGTATCGTGATAACCGGAGGCGAGAACAACCTCATTGTCGAACAGAACGGCAAGGTGGTCACGCGCAGAAGGCTCGCGAAGGGAGGGACCCGCGAGTACGACGTCAAGGGGGACACTTCGGTCAGTCTGAGCGTGGGCAACAGGGCCGAGATCACTTGGTTCGGCAAAAAATACGGCCCGGTCGGACTCGACGCGAGCCCTCTGTCGCTAGTCTTCCGCCCTGATGGCTCGGTGAGCGTGAAGAGCGGGGCGACGGCTTATTTCAGACGAGAGAACGGGTCTGCGGGGGCAAATGGAAACTGAGACGAGCGGCGCTGCCGGAGGGTTTGTACGAGGGACCGCATGGCTCCTGAGCATGGGTTGTTCCAAGAACACTGTCGATAGCGAAAGATTTGCCGGCGTCCTGCGGGACGCCGGTTTCAAGATGGCATCACGCGCCGAGGGAGCGGAGGTCTGTCTCGTCAACACCTGTGGATTTTTAAGGGAGGCCGTTGAGGAGAATATCGCGGCCATACTGGACTTGGCCGAGCTGAAATCACGGGGGAGCATACGAAGCATAGCGGTCGTGGGCTGTCTTGTGAACAGGTATGGCGGGGATCTTGGCGTGGAAATTCCAGAGGTGGATTTTTGGGGGAGATGCGAGGATTATTCATCCCTGCTCAAGTCCCTGACGGCTGAGGCCGGGAGCGGCGCGATCCGCCCCGAAAGGCGAGCGCTGCCAGGCGAGGCGTCTCACGTAAGATACATCAAGGTCTCAGAGGGCTGTGACAACAGATGTTCGTTCTGCTCGATCCCATCGATACGCGGGGGACTTCGCAGCTCGCCTGTGGCCTCCATCGTGAGGGAGGCGGAATCCCTGGCCTCGGAGGGAGCGGGCGAGATATGTCTGGTGGGACAGGACCTGACGGCATACGGACGCGACTTTGGGCGAAGTGGAGCGCTCCTGGAGCTCATCGACGCTCTCGAGTCGTCTCTGCCAGCCGGCCTGTGGATCAGACTGCTGTACCTGCAGCCGTCCGGCGTCGATACGCGCCTGCTCGAGCGTGTGGCGCGAGGCAGGCAGGTTCTGCCGTACCTCGATATACCCATACAACATTCGAGTCCCGAGGTGCTCGCCCCTATGGGCAGGGCGGCCGATCGAGAGGGGCTCCTGTCGCTTTTCAGGACGGCCCGCGAGATAATTCCTGATTGCGCGCTTCGCACGACGTGCATGGTCGGTTTCCCCGGGGAGACCAGGCGAGACTTTGCGGATCTCCTGCGTTTTCTCGATGAGGTCCGCTTCGACAGGGTTGGCGCGTTTGCCTACTCGCCAGAGGAGGGGACAGATGCGGCTTCCATGCCTGGGCAGGTACCTGAGAGGACGAAGAAGTCGAGGCTCGGACGCCTGATGTCGCATCAGGAGGAGATATCGCTATCCAGGGGGAGGTCGTTTATCGGCAGAGAACTCATGGTTCTGATCGACTCCGTGGCCGATGACGGGACCGCGGAGGGGAGATCGTTCAGAGAGGCTCCGGATGTTGACGGCGCAGTCGAGATCTATGGAGCGCCGTCTGGCGTCGCGCCCGGCGATAAGATAAGGGTGACCGTCACCGACGCGTCCGAGCACGACATATTTGCGAGGGCGCTTCGGCTGAGATGAACTGGCCAGGACGCGGGACGGAGGCTCTTCGCAGCTGGCACGGAGTTATCGCGACTCTGTGCGGGATCGGATGTGCGGGTGGGTTGGCAGGAACGGCTGGTACGCTGGTTTCGTGTCTTGTGCTGTTTGCGGCCGGGGGGATAGGCGTCGTTGTGCTGGGCGTCACCGCCGCCGTTGGAACGATCGCCTCAGACAGGTATATGAAACGCTCAAGCGCGGAGGACGTAACTAGTGAGATAGTGATAGACCGAGTGGCCGGTTACTGGATGTCCATGCTGTGGCTGGATTTGTCATACGCGATCGTCGCGTTCTTCCTCTTTCGGATCATCGACATCGTAAAGCCGTTTCCGGTGAGCATCGCAGTACGCCTGCCGGGCGGCGCAGGGGTAATGGCCGGAGGAATTTTGGGCGGCGCGATGGCAAACGCGCTGATGAGGGCGGTGTCGTGGCTGTTCTTTTCAGGAGGGTTCGATCTGATATATCGTTTTCTCGGCATTGGGAAGTGATGCGCAATGATTTATGAGAGAAAAATCATCAGAGATGAGATAAGAGAGACGGCGAGGTGGATTGTCCGCGAGTCGGCGAACCCTCGCATAAGAGGCCGGTACGAGGGGAGGCTGTTTACGTTCGCGGAGTCCTGCACCGGAGGACTGGTCGCTCATTCGGTCTCGGAAGTGGCCGGGGCGTCGGAGGTCTTCCCCGGCAGCGTGGTGACGTACAGCAACAGGGCGAAGATCGAGATGCTGGACGTCACTCCAGAGACCATAGACAGACATGGGGCGGTGAGCGGCGAATGTGCTGCGGAGATGGCATGCGGCGCTCTGCGGCTGTTTGACTCGATGTTTGCTGTGAGCGTGACTGGAATAGCCGGTCCGTCCGGCGGGAGCGCCTCGAAACCAGTCGGTCTGGTCTGGCTGGCGTTGGCCCGCGCCGACGGCATAATACGCCTGCGCCGAGGTCTTTACGGCGGGCAAGGGCGGCGAGCCGTACAGTTGAGGGCCGCTCGCTCGGCGTTGAAAATGCTTCTTTGCGAGCTGTTGGGGGAGGTTTGATTTCGTCATCGAATCCAGCGCAGCAGTTGCGTGACGTTCAAACAATTCAGGAGGTGGAGTCATTGGCGAAAAAAAGGGAAGCCTCTACAAAAGAGGAGATCCTGGATAAGGCCGTAACGGAAATCAAGCAGAAATTCGGCGACGGGGCCATAATGAAGATGGGCGAGAGGAGCAATATGAACATTGAGGTGATTCCAACCGGCGTACTGCCGCTTGACGTGGCGCTGTGCATCGGCGGGGTGCCGAGGGGGCGCATCGTAGAGCTGTACGGCCCGGAGGGCGGCGGCAAGACGACGATAGCGCTGCACATCATAGCTGAGGCGCAGAGGGGCGGGGGAGTCGCCGCATTCATAGACGCCGAGCACGCCCTGGATCCCGGGCTCGCGGCCTCGATAGGCGTCGATACGAATGAGATGTACATCTCGCAGCCGGACAGCGGTGAACAGGCCTTTTACATAATGGACACGCTCGTTCGCAGCGGGGCCGTGGAGCTGATAGTCGTTGATTCGGTGGCGGCGCTGACCCCTCAGGGCGAGATAGACGGGAAGATCGAGGAGGGCCCTAACAAGAGCGTCGGCCTGCACGCGCGATTGATGTCTTACGCCCTGCGCAGGCTCACGTCCGCTATTTCAAAGAGCAAGACGACGGTCATATTTATAAATCAGCTTCGATCCGTGATAAGTACCGGTTACTCCAGCGGGCCGACGGAGACGACAACCGGCGGCAGGGCGCTCAAGTTCTACAGCTCCGTCCGCATCGAGGTGCGGAGAGGGGCCGCTATCAACCAGGGAGAAGTGCCGATAGGCCACGAACTCAAGATAAAGGTGACGAAGAACAAACAAGCCCCTCCGTTCCGCGTGGCGCACACGACGTTGATCTACGGGCGCGGCGTGCCGAAGTCGATGGCAGTGCTCGACATGGCCATCGACATGGAGGTAGTCAAAAAAAAGGGTTCGTGGATAGCGTACAAGGGCGAGACGCTCGCCCAAGGCAAGGAATCGACCTCGGAGTATCTGGAGGAGCATCCGGACCTCATGGAGGAGATAAAGCGCGAGGTCATGGCGAAGGTTGCCGAGGCCAACGGACTTGCCACGGAAACCACTCGGGACGGGGAAGACGCCGAGGCGTTTACGGTTGACCCACTGGAGGCAAGCCTGCGCGAACTCGAGGACGGCGCTATAGCCTTGAACCTTGACGTCCCTCCGCCAGGGGAGTGATCCGCGCGCAAACGCATCAGAACCGCTTAACGTATGGTACGACTTAATTTGAGAGTTTCACGTTCGAACCGGACATGCGAGTGATAACAATGCTTTACGGTGTATGATGCGTTTGCCCTGGAGTGATCCCCCGTTCCTGCGGCTGGTATGTTAAAATTGCCGAGTAGTGGGCTTCTAAATTTCATTCTGCGAGGTGTTTGATGTGATTCGTTCTGTTCTGTCTATTGCGCGGAAAATCTGGGCATCGAGAGCGGTTCCGGTTGTCCTGGCATTTGCTCTCGCTGCGTGCGGAAGCCCTTCGTGGGCGGCGCCATTGGATTTGAGCAATCTCGAAGGTTATTGGGAGCTCGACAGGAGCCGGGAAAGCGGCGGTACCATATTGGCTGACCTGGGAGGTGGTGTTACTGCGACTTACAACCTTGAGGTGAGCGATGGTTCCGTGGATGTAGAAACTATGGACATTGGCGATTCTACAGTAAGGGCAAAATATTCGTACGACTTCACCTGGGTTGTGAGCGACGGTCCCTATGCCGGAGAAACGATTGATTATGAGGATACCGATATTGAAATAGTGGGAGAAAGATACGACAATGTAATCGAATACGGTGAGGGCGGCGAGTACCATCTTAAAATCACAATACTGGATGAAAATCTGGCATATATCGAAGAGGGCGAATATGATTACGATTTTTCTTACGGTGTTACCACCACCACCAACGTGCACTATTACTTGAAACGGGCAGGTTCAGCACCAATTCCGCCTTCTCCGCCCTCCGACGATCCACCCGTTCCCATTCCTTCGAACCCGACCCATCCGGGCATCACAGACGTTACCGGATCCGAGCCGGCATTCGAAAGCGCGAATATGGAGATGCAGAGTGACGGAGTCGAGGTCCTGGCGGGCAATCAACAGGCGCAGATGAGCCCTCAGACTGCCGATTCCAACGGGTGGTCCGTGCTCACGAACCTGGATGATACGGCCAAAATCTACGTAGAGTCTGCCAATTCGGATATACTTCCTGACTGTTTTGTGTCCTCGGGCAAGTGCGCCGCCGACGTAACCATACCGGTGCCGCAGTCAGTGATATCATCAGGAAAGCCGGCCCTGCTGCCGATGACGTATCGCGTGACATTGAGCGAGTCCGAGCTGATAGACGCGGTGGGGCGTTCGCAAGCGTCGATGGTGTTGTCAAACCCGTCGGCCTATCTGTCGAACATATTCAATGTACTCGTCATCCAAAAGGAGATAAAGCAGGGCGGCTGGGAAGGATACTTCACCCGTCTTGTCGACGGTGTGCTGGATCCCCAAGAGGCGTATCGCATAGGGATCCTTCAGGTTGACGGAGGGCAGGCCCTGACGCTGGAACTTTCATACTATCTGCTCGACGGCCCTGAGGGAAGCGGAAGCCGCCAAGAGGCATTTCTGCACGACGGATACTTGATTGTTCCGGATGGGCATTACGACGGCGAGCTGAGGGATCAGATATGGCTGAGTGTATGGGAGGATGCCAACGCTAGCCTTGGTATAACCGAAAGCATAAACGGCGGCTCGAGTTCGAGTTCAAGTTCAAAGAGCAATGACAAGAGCGGCGGCGGCGGTTGTAACTCTGGGCTGAGCGCGGCGGTACTCCTCGCCTCCGCAGCGATTATCGCGCTCGTAAGGCGTAAACGCCTGCGGTGATCACAGCCGGTTGCTGTTTTTTTCCGGAACTTTTCAATCGAGGGTGACGAAAAGCGCGGCGCAGATTCGATCAGGATGAATCCTGAGATTATATGACCTGGACATTTACCGCGAAGGACAGTTTCAGAATGTCTCGCCAGAGGCCGCTCATTATTTGGGCGGCCTCTGTATTATTTTTTGTGAGATTGGGGTAGTATAAGGGGTAGAACATCATTTGGCGCATGAAGCGCATAGGAGGTTGTTATGCTCGATGATATTGCGGTGGAATGTAAATGGATTCCAGAGGCGCGCCGTGTGTATCCTGCTGTTCTTGATCGTGGGCTGCGTCTTTTTTTCGCCCGGCCAAATCCCTCCCTCGTATGCGGCATCCGACAATTCAACTCAGGCATCCGGGAAAGAGGCCGAAAAAGCCACGGAGGCCATGCTGAAGGTAATCAGCAGCGCGACCCCAGAGGAGATCCGGCACTTGATCGATGAGGGCGCTGATATCGACGCCAAATACAACTATGAAGCGATGACCCCTCTGATGCTCGCCGCCGCCAGCAATCCCAACCCGGAAGTTATCCGCGTCCTGATAGAGGCCGGCGCGGATGTCAGAGTCAAGAGCAGTATGCGGCAGAGGACTCCTCTGTCGTATGCGGCGGAGAGCAGCTCCAACCCAGAGGTCCTGCGCGCCTTGATCGACGCGGGAGCCGTTGTAGACGCGGACGACAAGGGATCTGATTCTGCCGTTCTGGTGGACGGATGGACGCCGTTGTTTTGGGCGGCGGAGAAAAACCCGAATTCGGAGGTTCTGCGCGCCCTGATCGAAGCCGGGGCAGACGTCAACGCAAAGGCCGAATGGTATTTCGGCGCTGAGATGACGACCGAATGGACCCCTCTGATGTTCGCCGCGAGGACCAACCCAAACCACGAGGTTTTGCGCGCGCTGGTCGAGGCAGGAGCGGACGTAAACGCCAGAAACAGCGAGGGCTGGACCCCGTTGATGCAGGCTGTGAGCTTCAATGAAAATCACAACGCGGCACTGATCCTTATAAACGCCGGCGCGGACGTCAATGTCAAGGACGGCGAGGGACAAACCCCGTTGAGGCTGGCGGCCGGCAGCAGCAAACCCGAGGTGGCGTCTCTTCTCCTGAATGCCGGAGCCAGCGTCACATTGGAAATCCTTGACGCGGCGAGAAAGAATGAACGCCTCAGAAGTACGGATGTTTATGGGGAATTGAAAAAGGCTTATGAGGTCAAATATCCTTCGGTGGGCTGGAAGTATTCCGAAAAAGCCACGGAAGCCCTGTTGGAGTCCGTGCACAGCGCGACCCCGGACGAGGTGAGGAGGCTGATCAAAGAGGGCGCTTACGCAAGCGCTAACGACATCTCCGAGGAGACCCCGCTGATGAAAGCGGCGGAAAAAAACAGGGATCCGGAAGTCCTGAGGGTTTTGCTCGCCGCAGGGGCGGATGCGAACGCAAGAGGAGACAATGAAATAACCCCGCTGATGAAGGCAGCCATCGGCAACCCAAACAGAGAGGTTACGCGAGTCCTGATAGAGGCTGGCGCGGATGTCAACGCGCGCGATGTCACGTACTGGGCGGATTCAAAGATCGACGGGGCCTCGCCATTGATGTACGCGGCTTTGAACAACCCCAGCGACGAGGTCCTGCAAGAACTGATCGAAGCCGGCGCCGATGTCGAAGCGAAGGGAGACGAGTTTCTCCGGACGCCGCTGATGTACGCGGCCGCTGGCAACGCTAATCCGGATGTTCTGCGGGTACTGATAAAAGCGGGCGCTGACGTGAACGCAACCGAAGAGCTGGGAACTCTGACGCCGTTGATGTTAGCCGCCATGTACAACTCGAACCCCGAGGTTCTGCGAGTCCTCATAAGGGCAGGCTCGAACGTAAACGCAAGGGATTATTACGGAAAGACGCCGTTGATGCATGCCGCTTCGGACAACCCGAACCCGGAGGTGCTGAAGATTCTGATAGAGGCTGGCGCCGATATCAACGCCAGTACGGAAGAGAATAATTCAACCGCTTTGATGGACGCCGCTCAAAGCAGCGATAACCCCGAGGTCCTCATGGTCCTGATCGAAGCTGGCGCTGATGTCAACGCGAGGGACTCGAATGGCGAGACCGCGCTCGATCTCGCGATGCTCAGGGATGTGCTGAAGGGGAGCAGGGCCCTCGAAATTCTACGCGAGAAAACTGGACAAAGGACGGACTGAGGCAGTGAAAACACGAGTCACCGTGCGTTACGGAAGAAGGCAGGAAATCGTCATCCGAGAGCTCGACCTCATCGTATGGGGCGGAGCCCCACGGTCTTGTTTTCATTGAAAGCGCTTCCAGAACCGCTTGAGCCGTTCAGCTATGCGGAGTTCGGCGCCGATCTCTCCTGGAAAATAGAATCGCGACCTTTTGGGCAGGTAGTTCTGCGGAACCCAGTGCCTCGGGTCGTCATGAGGATATACGTAGCCCTGCCCGTCGTTTCTCAAGTGCGACGGCACCTCCATTATATCGCCGGAGGTCACGGCTGCTTCGGCGGCGCTTATCGCAAGATAAGCGCTGTTGCTCTTTGGAGCTGCCGCCAGGTATATGACCGCCTCCCCGAGGATGAGCTTGGCCTCTGGCAGCCCCACCCTGTCGCAGGCTGACGCTGCTGCCTCCGCGAATATCAGGGCGTTCGGGTCGGCGAGCCCTATGTCCTCCGCCGCCAATATACAGAGCCTGCGGCAGATGAAGCGCACATCGTCCCCTGAAGCGAGCATCCGAGCCAGCCAGTAGAGCGCGGCGTCGGGGTCCGAGCCGCGAACGCTCTTTATCAATGCCGAGATAACGGCGTAGTGATCGGTGCTGGACCTGTCGTATCGCAGTGTCTGCCTGCCGGTCGCCTCGTCAACGGCTTCCGCGGTCAGTCTGTGCCCGCCGCTCATGGCGACACTCGCTGCGGCCGTCTCGAGGCGGGTCAGAGCCTGTCTCGCGTCGCCCGCCGTCAGCTCGGCTATGTGAGCAAACACGCCGTCCTCGGCAACAAGTCCCAGCCTGCCGAGACCGCGCGATTCATCCGCCATCGCCCTCTCGAGGATCTCCGCCACGTCGTTCGCTTCGAGCGGTTGCAGCGTGTACACGATCATGCGGGAGAGAAGCGTCTTGTTTATCTCGAACCACGGGTTCTCCGATGTCGTGCCGACGAGGATTATGTCGCCCCGTTCGACGGCCGGCAACAGAACGTTCTGCTGACTGCTGTTCAAGTGATAGATCTCGTCGACGAAGGCTATGGCCGTTTTGCCAGCTGTGTTAGCCTTCAGCGACACTGCGTCGCTCATCATCTCTCGTATCTGAGAGACCTTGGCGCTGACGGCGTTTATTTCGAGCAGCTTCCGGCCGGTCGTGGATGCCATGAGCCTCACGAGGGTCGTCTTGCCCACCCCAGGATTGCCGTAGAGGATGCAGCTCGGCGCCCTTCCGTTCTCAAGGAGCACACGCAGTGGTTTGCCATGACCCAATATGTGCCTCTGCCCGGCATATTCGTCGAGCGATGCAGGACGCATCCGTTCGGCCAGGGGCGTTTCCGCGAACGGAGATCGTTCGGCTTGCTCCCTTTGAAGTTCTCGCTCGCCGAAAAGATCAGCCGGCATAATCGCTCCTGCCCATGATGCCCAACAGAAACCCCTCGATGTGGTCAGGATCCTCGGGAGGGGAAACAGCGCCCCTGACGTCGTCCGCTTCCACAACTGACGCAAAGGGGAATCTAGAGGCGAGAAAACAGCGTAAGGCATCGGGGAGGCCCAGCCCCATGCACGCGGCATCCAAGGTTTGATTTCTCTTCCACATAGCCGGGGAAAACTCTCGGCGCGGAATCACAAACGTCCCAACACCAAGCGACGCCGCGCGGGTCAGCCAACAGCCCATGTCCGAGGTAGCCTCCTGCGGCGGCAAAAGCGCAACTGAGTGCGCAAAGCGTAAAAATTCGGTTCCGTTTCTCTCAACAGTTTCCTGATACTCCCAGGGAACTATCTCGACAGGGGCGAGCAGGTCCCCATACATCTCGTCCATCGATCGATACGAGCGCTCGAGCCAATCCGCCCAATCGGGCTCTAATTCCCCTCTGACCAGGGCTCCTCTCATCCCAGCGCGGCGCGCGCCGATCATGTCGTAGATGTAGTCACCGATCAAGAGCGTCTGATTCGGAGACACACCCAGCAGATCGCATGTCTCAATAAGCGCCGAAGGATCCGGCTTTACGCGCGCCCCGTCATCCCTCGATCGTACCACGCGCGGCAGCCCAACGCTTATGGTCCTCGCCGCCTCTAATATGGAGTCCTTGCTGTTCCTCGACACCACTGCCCACGGCACCCCGTGCTCCCGAACCCAGCTCAGTATTTTAAAGATTCCCGGAACCGGCGTCGCCGCGCGCGCCCCACGCATCTCGACCTCCCTCAGATCTCTCATCAGCGCGGCCCTCATATCAGGGGAGAGCTCGTCCGCATCCTCGAGCAGCATTGCCCTTCTGCCGCCGTAATACTTTTGTCGTATTTCGGAGAAATCAAGGCTGGTATCTGCAATCACCCCGTCCCAATCGAACAGGATCGCGTCGGCATGAGACGGAGACCAGAAGGGCGCTCTGTAGGACATAAGAAATTCTCCTCGTCAAGAATATGGTTCGCGATGACGCGCCGAATATTCGATGCGGTCCGCCTGGTTTCTATAAAAATAAACCCCGCAATGCCGTGGATGGAGTGCCTTGACCCGCTCCTAAAAGGAATGGAGTGCCCCCAGTCCTTAGCTTGCGCAACTTTCGTCGCTTCCGCCGGTCTGGAGCGGCCCTCCGCGGGATAAGAACGTTGGCTCAAGGCATTTCCGATAACACGCACACCGCAGGAGTTATTACCTTCATATTATAGACAGAGAATTTTCAAAACGCAACATGCATTGTCGTTTCAACCAAACTGTTAATTCCCAGTTAATTCCCGGCTTGGCAACACCTCATAACGCCTCT
>JAISLO010000190.1 GCA_031290815.1 Synergistaceae bacterium
GGCTCGTCTCGTTGACGGTCCTGCCCGCGATAGTTCAGGGTTATATCGTGCAGCCCAACGAATACGAGAGGGAGAAGGGCTTTCTCGAATATCATATAAACGCCACGCGAAGGGCTTTCGGCATCTCCGGCGTGCGAACTTTTCAGGTGACACCGGCCCAGGAAGTAACCCTTGAGGATATGGCGAACGATTCGGAGACGGTGGAGAACATCAGGCTCTGGGACTACGGCCCGTTGCTGCGCACGTACAAGCAGTTGCAGGAGATACGGACATACTATGATTTCTCCGATATCGACATAGACCGATACGAGCTGGACGGGAAAAACAGGCAGGTCATGCTCTCGATCAGGGAGCTCGACCAGGCACAGCTTCAAAATAGGACGTGGGTAAACTCGCATCTCGAGTTCACCCACGGCTACGGCGTCGTGATGAACCCGGTCAACGAGATGGAGGAGGGCGGGCTTCCGTTTTTCTTCATGAAGGACCTCCCGCCCAGGTCGACCGTGCCCATCGCCATAACCAAACCACAGATCTACTACGGGGAGAAGCCCAACACCTACGCCCTCGTCAACACCGAGGTGAAGGAGTTCGACTACCCGATGGGCGACTCGAACATCCGCAGCACCTACGAGGGCACCGGCGGCATACCCATCAACTCCATCCTCCGCAGGCTGCTCTTCGCCATAAAGTACAGCGACTCCGAGATACTGTTTACCGACTCGCTGACCGCCGACAGCAGGATACTCTGCAACCGGAACATCAAGGAAGCCGCGGCGTATGTGGCGCCGTTTCTAGTTCTCGAGGAGGACGTATATCCGATCATCGTCGACGGCAGGATACTCTGGCTCCAGGACGCCTATACGGCGAGTTCCGCCTACCCCTATTCGCGGCCGATCCCCTCGAACGTCGCGGCGCAGGGCGGACTTTCGCATTATTCGGGCGTGAACTACCTGAGGAACAGCGTAAAGATCACGGTGGATGCGTACGATGGCAGCATGACGTTTTATATCGCCGATCAGGATGATCCGATCATCCAGAGCTGGGCGAAGACGTTTCCTGAACTCTTCAAGCCCCGAAATGAAGTGCCTGCGGAGATAGAGGCCCACTTCAGGTATCCCGAGGAGTATTTTGAAGTGCAGAGCGAGGTCTACCGCACATATCACATGACGGACACCAACACATACTACAACAGGGAGGACGTGTGGATGACGACGCCGCAGGGACAGGAGCGGCGCATACGCCCGAACTACGTCACGATGCAGCTGATGGATGGGGAGGGGCCCGAGTTCGCCCTGATAGCGCCGTTCATGCCATACGGCCGGAACAATCTCATAGGCTGGATAGCCGGCAGATCCGACGTCAAACACTACGGCGAGCTGGTCGTCTATCAATTCCCAAAGCAGGAGCTGGTCTTCGGGCCGCCGCAGATAGAGGCGCTGATAGACCAGAACACCGTCATATCGTCTCAACTTTCGCTGTGGAGCCAGAGAGGTTCGGACGTGATCAGGGGCGACCTGCTGGTCATACCGATAGGAGAGTCCCTTCTCTACGTGCAGCCCCTTTATCTCAGGGCCGAGAGAGGAGATCTCCCTGAACTGAAGCGCGTTATTCTGTCCACCGGAGGACGGGTGGCGTGGGGAGAGACGTTCGCCGACGCTACACTCGCACTCTTCGGCAAGGCCGACGCGCCAGAGGCCGCCGTCGCTCCGCCAGTAATGAACGATAGCGATGACACCGCGCGGCCCGAAACCGCGCCGTCCGCCAACGCCGAATCAGGCTCTGAAGGACAGTCCGTGCACGACCTCGTCTCGGAGGCTGTTTCGCGGTACGAGGGCGCAATGCGAGCGATCCGAAGCGGGGATTGGGCGCGGTACGGCCTCGAACTGGAGGAGCTCGGGAGCCTGCTTGGAAGGATCGAGCGAGAGACTGGACGAGGCAGATGACGGGAATGTTTCCATCGCCAAAGGGAAGAGGGACGGGCACTGCTTGGAGATCCATGATAACGAGGAAAAAAACGCTCATTGCGGCGATTCCGATAATCCTTGCGCTCGTTCAGGGATGCGCCGCGGCGAGTCCCGCCCTCTCGGTGAGGCCCAAACTGCAGATAATGCCGGTCGTGAGCGGAGTCACTCAGGAGATAGAGGTGGAGCTGTCCGCGCCGGGTCTCCGAGACGGCGACGTTTGCGAGTTGTCCGTGACGGCCGAATCGGGCCTTGGCGTCCTGCTCACCGATGACAGCCCTTCGTCATCGGAGATCGCGAGTTACAGGATTGGCGAACCGCAGAGAATCGTGTACAGGTGGGCCGGGCCGTCGCCGGTCGGATTTCCCATCACGGAGACCATCGCTGTATCCGCCCCGAGCCTGGGCGTCAGCTCGCGGGTGTCGTTCGACGTCGGGATCAACCTCAATATAACAGCGATAAGGGTTCCCGACGATGTCGAGGCCGGGACGCCGGCTCAGATCGATATTGAGATTGCGGACTCCCTGCACCCGGATGCCGATATTGGTTCGATCCTCTCCGATCTCGGCATAACGCCTGAGATAATGCTCAGTCTCGCGACGCAAACGGAGAGCGGCGATCTCAAACAGGCGGCGGACAGTCGCATAATAGCCAAATTTTTCGAGGACACCAGGGCCGTAAACGACATGACATATCCCGGATCGAGCTTCACGCCAGGACGCCTTTTAAGATATCAGGACGGTTCCGTGATCTGGGAGAGCGCAGACGGAACGAGGCCGCGGGTGTCTCCGATACTGCCAGGCAAATACGTCGTGGTAGCGACTCTCAGGTCGAACTCAGGCGGAATAGGGTTGAAGGAGATGGTCTCCCCCCAATTCGAAGCGGTTGGCGGGCCGGTTTTCTCAGGTGACGCGCAGGGAGTCGCCGCGTCTACGATAGGGATACTGCGGGCGCTGGGTCATGAATATAGCTGGGCCGGCGGCGATCCGTCCGGCGTGATGCCGCAGCTTGGAGCCGCCATGCGCCGGTTTGCCCTCCCGACGCCGGTTCAAACGCTGGGGCGTTACGTTCAGGCTCTGACATCATCGGAACTTGAAATCGGCGATCTTGCCGGCTTTATAAGTCCCTTCCTGAGAGGTTTCGAGGGTTACGGGGTCCTGATCGCAACGAAGGGCGGAGTAAAGGCTTGGGAGGCTGCGGCTTCGGACGGGACTCTGTATAAGAACGCGCCTCAGGGCAGGGTGTACGAGGATGAGAGATATGTGGTAATCCCATTCGAGCTCGGGAAAAATTTCACGCTAAGCCTGAGCGGATCGGGAAGCGGCGCTGTTTCGCTGTGGAAGATCGTCCCCGAGGGAGTGAACTTTAAGGAGTATGAGGCGGGCAATTGGGAGATGGAGATAACTGTCGACGGAGGAGTTCTCTTTCCCAAAGCCGAAGAATGATCCCTTGGTCACTTGTTCTTTCGAAATTATGACTATGAATTCGGACCGGCATCTGTTCCCTCCGGGGTCAGGCCACAGGCCCCCGTATGATCCGGCGGCTGGGGAGGTTTTTGGTGTGTTCGAAGGTTTCAAATGGTGGATTCAGGACAAGTTCGACGGCGTCAGGCGTTCCGCCGAACGGGAGGCGGAGGACCCCGAAACGGAGGGAGAAAGGCTTGGATTCGAGCGCGCCGCGGAGGAGTTCGAGCCAGTCATGAGGAAGATGGAGGATGAGTACGAGGGAATCGCCAGGGCTCTCAGCGAAAAAAACGACTCCCTCGAACAAAAGGTGGACTATCTCGTCGATAAGATATCAAAATTGGAATCGGAGAAGAGGGGGCTCAAGAGAAAACGGAGTTCCGCCTGCGGATCGCTTGGGATGCCGGCGTCCTATTCCGCAGTCCCCTTTGGCGCGATGGATTCAGCCGGACGGCAATCGCCGCTGATCGCGCCCATGGGTTTCCTGGGGGCGGCTTATGAACAGAAGAGAAGGAGAAAAGACGCCGAGTTAAAGGGATATGAGGAGGCCAAAACCACCATTTTCCCTCAAAGGATTTCTGATTTGAGAAAAAGGCTCGCGGCGGTCAAAAAAGATAACGATCAGGAGATAATAAATATATATTTGAATTTGATAGAGACATGCCTGTCGGAGATCGGCATGCTCGAACTGCAGATAGCGGAAATAAAATTGATGAGCGATTGAGGGCATGAGACCAGCAGAGCGCGGGGCGGAAGCATCAAAATCAGGACCTGCGACTCCGCCGGCGCCAGCAAAGAGGACAGGTCCCATTGACCATGTTAGACAGGCTTCGGGTGCTGGATTCTCGGCGTTTTTAATGCGTT
>JAISLO010000191.1 GCA_031290815.1 Synergistaceae bacterium
CTGAATTGCATGAAATATATGAACGGTCAAAATACTCTTCTAGTAAACCTTAATGTTTTGTGTAAGACGTAAGTATTATAAATCAAAGATCAACAAAATCCAACACTCATTTGATAAAAACTTGAGAGTTCAAAGTTCCAGGATCTCTAAGGAAAATAGCAAGGGGTCAAGGGGACTGGTCCCCTTGCGGGGCGTGGGGCGGAGCCCCACGGTCTTTCTTTACTTTCTTTCTCTCTCCTGAGTATTCTCGAATGGAGCCGCGTTACACAGACCGGCGGCCGTCCTGCACGCACCGCAGGCCTTTGCCCGATGCCGCGGCGGCGGCGCAGCCTTCGCAGGAGACGCAGGCGGCGCGCCGTTCGTCTCCCTGGGCCCAGCGTTTTACGAGATCGGGCTCGCGGATAAGGGGGCGGCAGAGCGAGATCATGTCGGCCGCGCCCTCGCGTAAAATCCGCCGAGACGTTTCGAGGGAGCGTATGCCTCCCACGAGTATCAGGGGCATCTTTTTGACGCGCGACTTGTAAAGACGAGCCGCGTCCTTGTAGTACACCTCTTTGTCCGGGGTATCGAGGTCGCCGAGACGGTGTGACGAATAGAGGGCCGCCGGCCCCCCGCCCCCGCTTATCTCGATCGCGTCGAGTCCCTCGTCCTCCATGATGAGCGATGTCTCCACCATCATTGGAGGGGTCAGTCCGCCTTCTATGAAGTCCTCGGAGTTGATCTTTGCCGTCACTGGGTATCCCTTTCCAACCGCCCCGCGCACGGCCCTGAATACCTCGACCAATGCCCTGGCGCGGTTTTCGACGCTGCCGCCGTAGCGGTCGGTCCGTCTGTTGGAATAGGGGGACAGGAACTCACCGAGACAATATGCGTGCGCGGCGTGAATCTGAACGCCGTCGAACCCAGCCTTCACTGCTCGAACGGCGGCTTTAGCGAAGTCCTGCGTCAGGACGGCGATGTCCTCCTCGCTCATCACTCGTGATTGCTCGCCCTTGGCGTTCTCGGCGGCGCTTGGAGCCACTGGGTCGAATCCGGAGAGCGCCCGGAGGGCGTTCGCGCCGCCGTGTGCGAGCTGAGCGAAGACCAGAGTCCCAGAGGAGTGCGCCGCGCCGCACATCTCCTTAAGCCCCGGAAGCAGGGCGTCGTCGTAAATCCCCAGCTGCTTCAGGCTCGCCTGACCGTCCTTGCGGACGTAGGCGTGACTGGAGAAGAGGAGCCCAGCGCCTCCATCCGCCAGGTCCTTCATCAGTCGCGTCAATTCCGGCGTCACGGCGCCCTCCGGCGTCGCCATGCCCTCCCATGTGGCTGAACGGGCAAAACGATTTTTTATCGTCGCCGTTCCGACCGCGATACTGTCGAAAACGTCCATTTCAATACTCCTCCCATAGCAATTAAAATAAGATTGATTTCTGCTTGAGCAGCTTACACGAACTCAATCGATTTGACAACATCTTTCCACAATCTATTGACAGATCCGCGTTCGATCTCTAAAATGCGTATATTGAGTTTGCAGCGGACCTGGGCTGATCTACCTCAGGGAAGGAGGGATTGCGGTGATAGAGGGAGTTATATTCAATATAGGCATTATTCTGCTCGTTCTGGTACTTAGCCGCGGATCCCACCCGGGGCCGATTGGTGCTTGAGCGAGCATAAATCGAAAGCCGGGCCGGGATCCTTAGCGGGATCCCGGTTTTTTTTTGTGCGCACTCGGCCAGTTCGATCATGATGCGCTAAAGGCTGGGCCCAGAGAAATCAGAGGTTTGAGATACCGTTCTGACTCATGGAAGAACAAATATTCACTAAACGTAAACGTGGAGGCGATTAGGATTGAGACGGACATTCAGCGTTTTGACACAGGACAGCCCAGGGGTTCTGATGAGGATAGCTAGCCTCGTCTACAGGCGCAATTACAACATAGCCAGTTTGAGCGTGAGCGAGACGAACGTCCCGGGCGTGTCGAGGTTCACCATAGTGATCGACGGCGACGAATGGGCGCTGGAACAGGTTGGAAAGCAGCTCGGAAAGCTGATCGAGGTCCTATCGGTCGAAAACTTGAACAGCGCGGGAAAGTTCGTCGAGAGATGGCTGTCCCTGATCAAGGTACGCGCGACCATGTCGACCCGGCCGCACATCCTCCAGATTGCGGATGTGTTCCGCTGCAGGGTCGTCGACATGGGAAGCGAGGCTTTGACTCTCGAGGTGACTGGAGACCAGGGCAAGGTGGAGGCATGTACGGAAGCTCTGCGCGCCTATGGCATCATCGAGATAGCAGGTTCCGGTTCGGTCGCGCTGAGCCGTTCCGGGTTCGTGTCCGGCGGGGCCGCAATGGCGGACGAGCCGGCAAAGGAACAGTATGGATTTCGGTATATGCTCGCCGAAGCCGATTCGGAGGACGCATCCCCCGTGCTGATGAAGAGCTGTTGAACGAGGTTTGAACGGGCGCTCGCCGCCCGAATTCTGAGAGGAGTGTTTATATTATGGCGCGTGTTTACTATGACAAGGATGCAAACCTGAAAGTTTTAAACGGAAAGACTGTGGCTGTTCTCGGCTACGGCAGCCAGGGGCACGCTCATGCGCAGAACCTGAAGGATTCCGGCGTATCGGTGATCATCGGGTTGTACGAGGGCAGCAGATCGAAGAAGACAGCTCAGGCCGACGGGTTCGATGTCTTCAACGTGGACGAAGCGGCCAAGCGGGCCGACATCATCATGTTCCTGATGCCAGACCACCTTCAGGCCGACATATACAACGAGCTGGTCGCCCCCAATATGAAGCCGGACGCTGCGCTGGCGTTCGCTCACGGATTCGCGGTTCATTTCGGTCAGGTCGTGCCGTCCAGCAAAAACGACGTGTTCATGATAGCTCCAAAGGGGCCGGGGCACATCGTGCGCCGCATGTACACGGAGGGCAAGGGCGTCCCGGTTCTCGTGGCCGTCTACCAGAACGCGTCGGGCCGCGCGCTGGAAACCGCCCTTGCCTACGGCTCCGGCATAGGCGGAGGCAGGTCGGGCATGATAGAGACAACGTTCGAGGAGGAGACTGAGTCGGACCTGTTCGGCGAGCAGGCCGTCCTCTGCGGAGGCATAACAGAGCTCATCAAGGCTGGATTCGAGACGCTGGTCGAGGCCGGATATCAGCCGGAGATAGCGTACTTCGAGTGCCTCCACGAGATGAAGCTCATAATCGACCTCATATTCGAAGGAGGGTTCTCCTGGATGAGATACTCGGTGAGCGACACCGCAAAATATGGGGACAGCGTGGCCGGAAAGCTGGTCGTCGACGACCACACGCGCAAAACCATGAAACAACTTCTCGCTAACATCCAGGATGGCTCGTTCGCCAAGGAGTGGATACTGGAGAACAAGTCGGGACGGCCAAAGATGAAGAAGTGGGTCAGGACGGAGCGCCATCAGCTGATCGAGACGGTCGGCCGGGACCTCAGGGCAATGATGCCGTGGCTGGACAAGAAAGAAGCGCCGGAGTACTGAGAAATGGCCGACAGCGATATTGTTCGCGTATTTGATACCACTCTGAGGGACGGAGAGCAGGCCGCGCGTATCAATCTCAACACAGGAGAGAAGGTACAGATAGCCCGTCAACTGGAGAGGCTCCGAGTAGACATCATCGAGGCTGGATTTCCAGCCGCATCCCCCGGCGATTTCGACGCGGTGAAGCAGGTGGCGTCGGAGGTCAGGACGCCTGTGATAGCAGGTCTTGCCCGCACGACCGAGTCGGACATAACCGCCGCTGGCGAGGCGCTCAGAAGCGCCGCTCGCTCGCGCATTCATGTATTCATAGCGACCAGCCCCATTCACATGGAGTATAAGCTGAAGATGACTCCAAGCGAGGTGCTTCGCGAGGTAGAGATCGGAGTCAGGCTGGCGTCAGGCATAACCGGCGACGTGGAGTTCTCGGCCGAGGATGCCAGCAGATCGGACATAGACTTCTTGGTCGATGTATACTCCCTTGCCGTGGAGTGCGGGGCGAGGACCCTGAACATACCAGACACGGTCGGTTACGCGATGCCAAACGAGTTCGGGGAGTTCTGCGGCAACATTATAAGTAAAGTGTCGCATCCCGGAATAATATGGTCGGTCCACTGCCACAACGACCTCGGCCTGGCCGTCGCAAACACTCTGGCCGCTGTCAGGGCCGGGGCGAGGCAGGTAGAGTGCACCATCAACGGCCTTGGGGAAAGGGCCGGAAACGCCTCCATGGAGGAGATAGTCATGGGCCTGCGGACGAGGTCCGACCATTTCGGAGCGGATACGAAAATCGACACCGCAAAATTCTTCAGCACAAGCAAACTGGTGTCCAATCTGACGGGGGTTCCCGTTCAGCCCAACAAGGCTATAGTCGGCGTCAACGCGTTCGCCCACGAGGCCGGAATCCATCAGCACGGGATGCTGTGCAACAGGGCTACTTACGAAATAATGACGCCGGAGAGCGTAGGTTCTCCGGGCACCGACCTTCACCTTGGCAAGCACTCGGGCAGGCACGCGTTCAACGAGAGGGTCGAGCTCCTCGGTTATCAGCTGACCAGCGACCAGAAGGCGAAGGCCTTCGAATACTTCAAGGTTCTCTGCGACAAGAAGAAGGACGTGTCTGACGGGGATATCGAGGCCTTTCTGCTGGATCGCGTCATCCATGCGACCCCTGAACGGCGGTATGAGCTCAAGGACTATGCGGTCACGGTAGGCTCAGGCGGCAAGCCAACGGCGTCGATAACGCTCTCTCACAAGGATCAGGAACTGACCGAGGCGGCGGTCGGAAACGGACCGGTCGACGCCGCGTACAAGGCGATCTTGAAGTTGCTGAGCTTCCAGCCGGAACTGACGGAGTTCAGGATCAGGGCGACCAGCGAGCAGGCGGATGCCCAGGGCGAGGCCCACGTAATACTCAGGTACAAGGAGATAAAGGCCCAGGGGAGGGGCGCCAGCACGGACATAATCGAAGCGACGATCAGGGCGTACCTCGAAGCTGTCAACCGCCTCTACGCAACAGCCGCAGCGAGGGAGGTGACGATTTAGATGGGCCGAACGATTGCCGAAGCCATCATCGCGTCGCGCACCAAGGACAGGGTCGCAGCCGGCGCGATATGCCAGGTGAAGGTCGACTTCGCCTTTGCGAACGACATAACGGGACCGCCCGCGATCGAGGAGTTCAAAAGGATGGGCGGGGTGAGGGTCTTTGACCCGAACAGGTGCGCCATACTGCCCGATCACTTCACGCCAAACAAGGACATAGCCTCCGCGGAACAGGCGAAGCGCGCCAGGGAATTCGCGAGGGAGCAGGGAATGCTCTACTGGGAGGTCGGGCGCGTCGGCGTCGAGCACGCATTCCTCCCCGAACAGGGTCTCGTGCTCCCGGGGGAGATAGTGATAGGCGGGGACAGCCACACATGCACATACGGCGCGGTAGGCGCGCTTGGAACGGGCATGGGGCAGACTGACATCGCCGGGATATGGGCGCTGGGTGAGACGTGGCTGCGGGTTCCGGAGACGATAAGGGTAATTCTCTCCGGCCATCCATCGAAGTGGATAGGAGGAAAGGACCTCATAATACACCTGATCGGCAGGATCGGAGTCGACGGCGCGCTTTACAGGTCGATCGAGTTCCACGGGGACGCGATATCCGAAATCCCGCAGGACGACAGGTTTACAATGTCCAACATGGCCATAGAGGCCGGCGGCAAGTGCGGAATCTTCGTGCCGGACGCCACGACGCTGAGCTATGCAAGAGAAAGGGCGAAGAGGAACTTCACCCCTGCCTATCCTGACTCCGACGCGAAGTATCACAAGACCGTCGAGATAGACGTCTCGAAAGTCGAGCCAACGGTAGCCCTGCCGCACCTCCCAAGCAATTCCAGGACGGCGAAGGAGTGTTCGTCGGTGAGGATCGACCAGGTCTTCATTGGAAGCTGCACAAACGGTCGTATGAGCGACATCGAGCGGGCGGCCTCGATACTCAAGGGGAGGCGTGTGCATGACGACGTCCGGCTGATGGTCATACCGGCGTCCTATGAGGTCTACAACGAGGCCTTGGATCGCGGTTTGATAAGGATATTCACGGATGCAGGGGCTTCCGTCTGCACTCCGACGTGCGGCCCGTGCATGGGCGGACACCTTGGAATACTCGCCAAGGGAGAGCGCGCGGTGTCGACCAGCAATCGAAACTTCGTAGGGCGCATGGGGCATCCGGAAAGCGAGATAGTGCTCGCCGGTCCTCTCGTGGCGGCGGCAAGCGCCGTTCTGGGCCGCGTAGCGGACCCGCGAGAGCTGGATGCTTAGCGGGCAGGAGCGAGGAGGCGACCACAAGATGATATCAGGCGATAAAAATATATTGGCCGGCGCGGCGTGGGTGTACGGCGAAAACGTCAACACCGACGTGATCATACCGGCGCGTTATCTCAACACCAGCGATCCTCTGAAGCTCGCGCCGCATTGCATGGAGGATATCGACACGACATTTGCCGAAGGGGTAAGGCCGGGGGACATAATAGTCGCCGGGGACAACTTTGGCTGCGGATCGAGCAGGGAGCACGCTCCGATAGCGATAAAGGCCGCGGGGATCTCCTGTGTAGTCGCCGGTTCGTTTGGCAGGATATTCTTTCGCAACGCGATAAACATCGGCCTGCCGATACTGGAATGCCCGGAGGCCGCCGCCCCTGGCGCCGTTTCTAAGGGGGACCGGATCGAGGTAGACCTGTCGATGGGGCGTGTCGTCAACAGGTCAAACGGGCGCGAGTTCTCGTCGAATCCGATTCCGGAATTTTTGCGCAAACTCTTCGCGGCTGGCGGACTGGTGCCTTACGTCAGAGAAAGGCTTGGCGGAGTTTCATGAACGGGGCCGAGGGCAAGAGGTTCAGCATAGCCGTTCTCGCAGGCGACGGCATTGGGCCGGAGGTCATTTCGGCGGCGAGGCGCGCTGCGGACGCGGCCGCATCCAGGGACGGGGCGTCGCTGGAATGGGTGGAGTACCCGTTCGGCGCATCCTTCTACCTCAGGACGAACGAGATTCTTCCGGATTCGGCGTTGAAGGAGATGAGCGCGCATTCGGCGATGATGCTGGGCGCGATAGGGGATCCCGCGGTCAAACCCGGGATTTTGGAGCGCGGCATACTGCTCAAGCTGAGATTCGAGTTCGACCAGTACGTCAATCTGCGGCCGGCGGCTTCGCTTCCAAACGTGCCCACGCCTGTGCCTCTGAACGGACGCAGGATAGACTCGGTTGTTGTCAGGGAGAACACGGAGGACCTTTATATCGGCCTCGGCGATATGTCCGATGCGGGATGCGTGGACGCGCCAATGGACCTGAAACGCGCCGGATACTCCGCCACAGGGAGGCTCTCGCTCAGAATATCGCCCGAAATGCCCTTTGCGGCGCAGGTTGCGTTGAACACCAAGTTCGCAGTTGAGCGCATAACCAGATATGCCTGCGAGACGGCGAGAAAACGAGGAGAGAAAGTCATAACGGTGGTGTCGAAGTCCAACGCCGTGCCAGCCCTGTATGGATTTTTCGAGGATACGGCAAGGGAGACGGCAAACCGCGAATTTCCAGACATCGAATGCAAAGTGGCGAACGTCGACGCTCTCTGCTACCATCTGGTTCGCAGCCCAGCCATGTATGGGGTCCTTTTGTGCCCCAACCTCTTCGGAGACATAGTGAGCGATCTCCAGGCCGGGTTGGCCGGTGGAATGGGTACCGCCGCCGGCGGAAACATAGGAGACGGGCTGTCGATGTTCGAACCGGTCCACGGATCGGCCCCGGACATAGCCGGAACGGGCAGGGCCAACCCCATAGCCGCCGTGCTGTCGAGCGTTCTCATGCTGCGTCACATAGGGCTGGACAAGTCGGCGGAGAGGGTTGAGCGGGCGGTTTCGAGATATCTCGAAAGTTCTCGGCGGCAGGAGCTCCCGATCGAGTTCGGCGGCGATTTTACGTGCGGGCAGATAGAAGAGGCGATAATAAAGAATATCTAGCAGTTTCAGCGCCGCTGGGAATATGATCCGGCGGCGCTGAAAATAAAAAGGGAGTGGCGTTATGGAGCTTAATGGTGCGCGAATTTTAATGAAGGCGCTGGAGGATGAGGGAGTGCATACCGTTTTCGGTCTGCCGGGCGGCACTGTCATTCCCCTGTATGACGCCGTGTATGATTCGCCTGTGAAGCATGTGCTCGTCAGGCACGAGCAAGCCGCGGCCCATGCGGCGGATGGTTTTTCACGCGCGGGGGGAGGCGTCGGGGTCTGCATGGCGACGTCCGGACCTGGAGCCACCAACCTGGTAACCGGAATAGCGACGGCTCAGATGGATTCATCCCCCATGCTTGCCGTAACAGGTCAAGTCTCCACCATAGCGATAGGCACCGACGCCTTCCAGGAGGCGTTCATGCTCGGAATATCGATGCCGATCGTAAAACACGGGATGCAGGTGAGATCGCCGGAGGACATCCCTCAAATGGTGCACGACGCTCTGTTCATAGCCTCGACGGGCCGCCCGGGGCCAGTCATCCTGGATCTTCCCGTCGACATTCAGAAGGCCGCGGGCGAGTACTTGCCAGCCGCCGCGACGAATCTCCCCGGTTACAGCGCGGAGCTCCCGGAGGATATCTCGAGGCTGGACGAAGCGGCCAAACTGATACGCGGCGCCAAACGTCCCGTCGTGATAGCTGGGAATGGGGTCAATATTTCGAACGCTTACGAACAGCTCAAAAGATTTTCGGAGAAACTTCAAATACCTGTGGCGACCTCCCTATTGGGAAAGGGGACGATAGCCAGCGGCCATCCGAACTCCATGGGAATGATGGGGATGCACGGAAAGGCCGCGGCGAACCGAGCGCTGGTGAAGGCCGACGTCATAGTCGCAGTGGGTACGCGGTTCAGCGACAGGCTGACAGGCAAGCAGACCGATTTCGCCAAGGAGTCGCACGTCATCCACATAGACCTTGACGCCGCCGAAATACGCAAAAACGTGGACACGAACGTCTGGCTCGCAGGAGACGCCGGCAGGGTGCTCGACCTCCTGTCGATCGAAGCCGCCGGTCAGGACGAACGCGCTCGGTCGGAATGGCTTGCCGAGGTCCGCCAGTTGGACAAATCAGAGCCTCTCTCGCGGCATGCCGAGAGCGGGGTGATCCACCCGTGGCAAGTGTTCGAAGCACTGGACGACGTGACGCAGGGTGACGTCGTCGTGACTACCGAGGTGGGCCAACATCAGATGTGGGCGGCGCAGTATCACAACGCGAGGCGTCCCAGGCGTTTTCTGACATCCGGCGGATTGGGGACGATGGGTTTCGGCCTGCCCGCTTCGATAGGCGCTCACTTCGCGAACCCTGACCTGCCGGTCGTCTGCATTGCAGGGGACGGCAGCGCTATGATGAACATCCAGGAACTGGACACATACGCGAGATACAACCTGCCGATCAAGGTGCTCCATTTCGACAACAACTGTCTTGGCATGGAGAGGCAGTGGCAGCAGCTCTTCTTCAACGAACGCTTCTCGAACACGATCTATTCGCTGTGCCCGGATTTCGTAAAGATCGCGCAGGGGATGGGACTAGAGGCGTTCGAGGCTGACGACCCCAAGACGCTGCGCCCGGCTCTAGAGAGAGCTATCAATACCAAGGGACCCGTATTGGTTCACATCCCGATTCCGCAGTCGGATAATGTTTTTCCCATGGTCCCGGCGGGAGCCCCGCTGGAGGAGATGATGCTGTAGCCGCTGAGGCGGTATCACTATGAGATCTTATGAATCAGAGTTCTTTTGAGATTGATAGCATACTTTTGAAGTATTTTTGAATGCTTGACGAACCTCCATTCGGGGTGTAATATACCCCTTGCTGTCGCCGCTCTGTGGTGGCAGAGATAAAGTAAAAAGCACCATGACACCGCCTCCAGAGAGGGGCGGCCATACGGATCGGAAACAGATGAACA
>JAISLO010000192.1 GCA_031290815.1 Synergistaceae bacterium
GGGATCAGGGATCATGTCCGGATCCGTGCGGAGCGAGGAGACGATGAATTCCACGGCGGCCAGCACGCCGCTGTCAAACTATGAAGGCTGGGGAACAAGCGAGCCGAGGTCATTGTCGAAATGATCATCTTCGGGAAGCGCGGGCGCGTTCACCAGACAGCGGTAATTGTCGCTCACAGTGATTACGTGGGTCTGATCGGCAACGCGGGCTCCGCGCCAGAGTTTGGGCGCGCATAGTTTCAGTTCTTCATCGGAAGCAGCCGTGAGAGTGCCGTCAGGCCCGATGGCGAGATTTCCGCAAACGACCTGCGCCTCTGAAGTCCCGCCCACATCTTCAACGGTACACACGCCCACATTTTCGCCGGTGGAGCAGATCATATTTGTGGAAGCCAGATCGACAGCGGCCAGAGACGACACGACCTGCCCGAACGCTCCTTGGTCAAAGCACTCACAACCGGCAACAATGGTCTCGCCTTGCAGGGTCGGGCATTCGTATTTTCCCGCCTTGTTTGGTTCGCATTCCCTGACGGATTGCTGAACGGTGTCACGATTGAGGGTATACGAAAGCTCGCCGTCATACGGCATGTGGTAACTGCCGTCCGCTGCGAGTTTGCCCTGGCCCGGGATGTAGAGATCAGTGACCTTGGCCGGCATTGTCACCCGGCAGGCCGGGATGCAGTTGTCACCGTTTTTCATGAAGGTCAGGCTGGGGTCGAAGACCTTTGTTACCTTGTTGCCGTCAACGTCCCAGGCAAGGTCTCCCTGATTCGTCCATTTCGCGGCGCTTTCGTCATAGGAGATGTTTGCTCCCACATATTGCGCGCGTTCCTTAATATCGGACCAGTCGGTCTTTTCGCCCGTGCAGCGGTATATGCGCTCTTTACGCCAGAAGGGTTCGCATACGGTGATGTTGCGATTCTGGCCGGACGTGTTCCTGCAGCTTTGCGCCGGTTGCAGCCCGGTGGATGCGCCTTCCCTGAGGGTATACACGCCGTCCACTACTTCGGAATGAAGCGAGCATTCTCCGGCCATCCGTTTCGCTTCAAGCTGCCTGCAAGAGTTTTCGACTTCCACCACTTCGTCGCATCCTTGCCACAGGGCGGCGTTATAGGGATCGTTCTTTATGGTTCCGCCGGATTCTCCCATGGATGGAGACTTGCAAATAAACACATCCTCCTGGCGGTTGCCCCGGCATTTCACTTCCCAGAGCTGATCCGCGCTGTCGTTCTCGGAGCCGTAGCAGGCGATATAGTTGGCGAGGCCGGAAGTCGCCCGATAATCCCGAACACCGGTCAGTTCGTCCAGCATTCCGGAATTCACAATGAACTGATTGCACAGGCTGGTGAGCGCGTCGGGAATTACCCGGCTTATGCACACGTCAAGATATCGGGTTTCACCGAACACCGTGCCGCAATAGCCGTTTCTGAACCAGTAACACTGCTTTGATCCCCCATCGCCGTCAACGCCGATGCCGAAGTTCAGCAGCACCTCGCGTTCCACGCGTCGGTTCTCTATGCCCACCTTGGCCTGGATGACGCACTTGGAATACGTGCTGGTATTATCTCCATACTGAGCGACCACGGAATTGTAAGGATGATCGGGGTCCGCCTCGGCTTTAGCCAGGGCATCGGCGTTCGGGAAATCGAAATTGCCCATCAGGCCAGTAAGCCCGGCAATGGTGGCGTCATTGCCAGTTTCCTCGCAGTCGGCCACCTTGGCGCCCATATAGCTCAGAGTGAGGGATTCGGGCGAATAGTCGCTTTTGGTCACGACCATGGTGTTATTCTGTTCGCGAAGCACGTTAAGGACGCCCGAAGCTGCAAAAGACAGGATATTTTCGAGCATACTCATTACCGGAGCGCCGCAGCTCGCGTTGAAGCAGAAGCACCCTTGCATGCCCTGCGGCCCGATTGGCGCCGCCTGAGCCGCATTGCCCAAGTCGCATTTTTCTTTGAGCACGCCGTTGTCCAAAGTCCACTGGCAGAACCGGCAACCACGCCAACTCCCCGAAGGCGAGCAGTTTTTTACAAATCCATTGCCGCACATGCCTCCTACGTTGTTGACGGTTAATGCGCCCTCTAAAACCCCGTCGAGATCTCTGTCGTATTCGACCCGGATGTTCAGCTCGCCGACGTTCTGGAGGTTCCCCACCGGAAAAGCCGTCACCCGGACAACCGGCGCGTCCGACTGGCACACGAGGTTGGCCTTGAACGAGGTCTTCCCGTCAAAGGTGACGAAATCCACGTCATCCGACATGGCGGGCTTGAAAATTTTGTCGTTGATGGCGTCGCTGCTCTTGATGTAGCTTTTATGCTGCTTGGCCGCTTCCAATGCCTGATCCAGTGTCAGCGGCGGACTTGCCGCCACAGCCGGAACAGCAAAAAGCGGGACAATGAGGCAGGCGAAAATGATTGCTGATTTTCCCAAGGCTATTCTCCTTTCGCTTGAGATCTGGATTTTTGCGATCCTACCTCTTGGCTTCGGGAGTATCCTTGAAGCAAATTGACCGAGGCAATCAGCCGTTAACCATAGCGTATCCGGCCCTATTGTCCCTGCGGCATGGCGGTAATGCCGTCCGGCGCAATGCCGCGAATTCCGCTGAATACATGTGAGAAGCGCGCTGCAAAATCACATTATCAAATTGACAGCACGCCTTTTTGGATATACAAAATTATACACAGGAGATCGTTATGCAGCATATTCATATCAGCAAATGGGGTAACAGCCTGGGATTTCGTATTCCGCGCGGTATC
>JAISLO010000193.1 GCA_031290815.1 Synergistaceae bacterium
TCGTGCCTCAAAGCAGCGCGCCCGAATCAGGGATTGCGCATTGCAAATCGATAGCTAAAATTATCTGAGGGTTTTGACGAATTTATCAATTCTCTCCACCGCGATTTTCAGGTTCTCAAGTGAATTCGCGCAGGATATGCGGATGAAGCCCTCTCCGAACTCACCGAAACCGGTTCCCGGCGACGCAGCCACTCCAGCCTCCCTGAGGAGACGGTTTCCAAATTCATCCGACGAGAGCCCAAAAGACGATATATTTGGAAATGCGTAAAATGCCCCGCTGGGCTTGACGCAGCTTATGCCGTCTATGGAGTTCAGCGCCGCTACGATGTAATCCAGCCTCTCTTTGAATGAGGCGACCATCTCGTCTACGGCATCCTGAGGCCCCTTCAACGCTTCGAGGGCCGCCCACTGAGTCATGGACGCATTGCACGAGTTGGAGTTGACGAGGAGAAGCGTCATGTAATCGGCGAGCTCCTTGTTCATGACGCCGTATCCGAGGCGCCAGCCGGTCATGGAATACGTCTTGGAGAACCCGTCGAGTATTATCGTGTAATCCTTCATACCAGGCAGGGATGCTATCGAAACGGGCTTTTCGCCGAAGTATATCCTGTCGTATATCTCGTCGGACAGGACGTAGATTCCGCGTCCGCGCACGACATCGGCTATGGCTCTTATATCATCGGCCGAGAACGTACCTCCGGTGGGATTGCTTGGGCTGTTTATTATGACCATCTTCGTCCTATCGTTGACGTCACGCTTCAGCCGGTCGATGTCGACCCTGAAATCCTTCTCCTCCAGGAGCGGCATTGGGACGGGTTTGCCGCCTGCGAATCTGATTACGGACTCGTACGTGGGAAATCCAGGGTTGGGGTAAATTACCTCGTCGCCCGGCTGAATGAGCATTTGTGCGGAGAAGAAAACGGTTGGCTTGCCTCCAGGCACTACAACGACGTTTTCCGCTTCAGCTTCGACGTTCTTGTACTCGGCGCAGTACTTTGCGATAGCCTCCCGCAGAGGCGCTATTCCAGCAGTCGGAGTGTATCCCGTGTGCCCATCGTTTATGGCCTTGTATGCGGCCTCTGAGATGTTGCGAGGCGTCCTGAAATCAGGCTGGCCAATCTCCAAGTGTATCACGCTCCGGCCCTGCGCTTCAAGCTCATTCGCCGCAGCCATTATTGAAAAGGCCGATTCTCCGTAAAGCAGCTTAACCCTGTCAGCGATTCTGTTTTTCACCATATTGAACTCCTCCCGAACGATGCGGATAAAACATAGAGACGGCCGAAGCCATCTCAGAATCGTAGTATTATATCTCAGGTTGCCCTAATAGCAAATCAGTTCTTTGTGTAAAAAAACGCCGCCGCGGAAGGCGAAAGGCAAATTCTCGCAAGTGAGGATTCTTATGCAGTTCATGCAATTTCAGAGATAATCGGATTCGGGCAATACTGCAAATATCATTTAGTGATAAAATTAGCTCGTTGCCTGCATCCTAAAACTGGCAGGCTTCTTTCTATCGATTTAATCGGCGTTTCCGCAATTTTAGGTTTCTTATTTCGAATCGGAATGAGGAGTCGTCGCAATGGAAACCGTTGTGCGGTTCAACAGCATCATCAATGAATTCGTCTGGGGACCGCTCCTCGTCTGTTTTTTCGTAGGAGCCGGATTGTATCTCTCGGTCCTGCTGGGATTTCCTCAGCTCAGGTACTTCCGCATGGCGTTTTGGAGCGTCCTTCATGGGGCGAGGGGACATCATAGAGGGGCGTATGACAGGTCGATATCGTCCTTTGCGGCGATGACGACGGCTCTGGCGGCAACCATCGGCACTGGAAACATAGCCGGAGTGGCCACCGCGATTCACCTCGGCGGGCCCGGCGCGATAATATGGATGCTATTTTCGGCTTTTTTCGGCATGTGCACTAAGTTCAGCGAGGTGGCGCTTGCGGTGCATTTCCGCAAGAAGGACGATCACGGCGACTGGCGGGGCGGGACCATGTACATCCTTGAGCATGGCGCTGGGAGCAAGTGGCTGGCGTTTCTTTTTGCCGTCTTCACGGTGATTTCGGCGCTTGGCAGCGGAGCCGCTGTTCAATCGAACTCCGTGGCCGAGGGACTCAGGATCGGCTTCAATCTGCCAAGAGTGTACTGCGGGACGATCCTCTCCATTCTGACCGGACTCGTGATAATTGGAGGGATAAAAAGCCTCTCCGCTGTCGCAACCTACCTCGTTCCCTTTATGGCCGTCTTCTACGTCGGGAGCTCGCTTGCAGTCATAGCGTATAACATAACGTCCATTCCGGGCGCGATAGCCGTTGCGGTCGAGCGGGCCCTATACGATCCAATGGCTGTCCCAGGGGCCATTGCCGGTTGGAGCGTCAAACAGGCGATAAGCAAGGGGATCGCTCGAGGAGTGTTCTCCAACGAGGCCGGCCTCGGATCGGCTCCAATGGTTCATTCGACGGCCGATGTCGATCACCCCGTCCGTCAGGGGCTGTATGGAATCTTCGAAGTTTTCGTTGACACCTTTGTGATCTGCACGGTCACGGCGCTCATGATCCTCTGCACCGGGTCGCTCACGGGACATCCCGACCTCACAGGGTCGCAGCTCGCACTCATGGCGTTCGAGAGCTGTATGGGACCGATGGGGAAGTACATTCTTTCGATCCTGATAACGCTGTTCGCCTATTCAACGATACTCGGGTGGTATTGGTACGCCGAAACCTCCATGACCTACCTCTTCGGGATATGGTGCAAACCAGTCTTCAAGCTGTCTTGGATAGCTATGATCGTGATAGGCTCGTCCGGCGGAGACCTCTTCGGCACGTCCGCCAACGATTTTCTCGACATCCTCTGGAGCATGTCGGACACGCTGAACGGATTGATGGCAATACCAAACATCATAGGTCTCCTGATGCTCTCCAAGATTCTGCGCGAGCTGGTGAATGAATTCGACGAGAAGCGAAAAAACGGTGAGCTGAGCGCGTGACGCGGAGACTGGCTCGCCGCATGACAGATGACAGAAAGCCCTCTGCCGCGCGGCCGCGCGAACGTGAGGGGAAATGTCCGTCAACCGCCGCTTAGAGTTTCAGTCCGTGGCGTTGAACGTGTCTCTGCAGATTCCGCAAACGACACTGCCGCTGGTGGTTTCATCTCCCACGGTTGATGAGTCGTCCTTTCTTTCGCCGCGTCCGGTTGGACATAGATGTTTATCTTCCGTTCGCTTGCGCTTCTTGGGCTGCTTTATGATCATTTCCACACCTCCAGCCGTTATTTATTCTATTATAACACCTCATCGTCATGTCGTCATGTGTCATCCAAGCTGAATGTGGCTGTTCGGTTTAGAAACAAAGTAAAACTCAGTATTTTCGTTGGAATTGAGCGATCATGACGGTTTTCTTTGATCTTCTCTGACTAAACGATGGGGTTGACATCACCATCTTTAGTAGTCATAACCTGACTTTGGCAGTTAATGAAGGAAATAAAGGGTGTAAAACATTGCAACGCAACAATTTATGCAGTTTCAAGATTGATTAAAAGTTGTAGTGAATAAGCCCTTTCTAGCGTTAC